>JAJDAI010000471.1 GCA_029261955.1 Deltaproteobacteria bacterium
CCCGAGAACCACGAGCAAGCCCAACGCAGCGGGCGCGCCGTCCCCTCCCGTGGAGCAGGACGGCTTCGCACCGTCATCCTCGGGATGGTCGTCGGGGCCGCCGGGGCCGTGAGGGACAGAAGCGGGCGCGTGGAGATCGCCGGAGTGGGTCACCCGAAGCCGGGGCCCCATGGGCATCGCCACGTCGGCGGAAGGGGGACCGAGTTCCGAGGCCACGACCTCGGAGGCGTGGGCGGGGGACGCGGCGGGCGATGCGGCGAGCAACAGGAGCGCGCAGAGGGTCAGCAGCAGCTTCATCGAGGGTCTCTCCAGGCGGATCGCGTTGGGCGCGCCCGCAGTTTGGACTGGGCCTACCTGTGCGCGAACTCGCTGCGCGTGCCGTCGCGGTGAAGCGCGACGACCGTGTAGGGATCGTGGCGGCCGGTCTCCATGCCCGGCGAGCCATGCGGCATGCCCGGCACAGCGATGGCGGTGACGTCGGGGGGCCGCCTCCGCAGCAGGTCGTGAATCACGTCGGCGGGCACGTGGCCCTCGACGGCGTAGCCATCCACGAAGGCGGTGTGGCAGCCAGCGGCGTCGTCGGGGATCCCGGCTTGCTCCCGGAGCTTCGCCAACTCGGGGCGCGTTGCGGGCGGCGCGACATCAACCTCGAATCCGTTCTCTTGCAGGTGAACCACCCACTTCGTGCAGCAGCCTCACGTGGGCGCCTTGTTGACGACGATGCGGGGGAGTCCGGTGGCCGCCGCCTCGACCGAGGCCGCGGAGTCGGCGCCGGCCAGGGGAGTTGGCGAGGGCTCGGCGGCGTCTGGCCCGCAGGAGGCCAGAACCAGGGCAGAGAGCAGAAGGAGAAGAGCGAGGGATCGCACGGGGACTCCGGTGGTGTGGACCGCCTCGCGGTGCAAGGCGCGAGCCAGCCTGAGGTCGGGTCGTTCCGGACCGCGGGCCCAGCGCCGGGCGGCCCAAGGGCCGGTAGGTCGCATCCGCGCGCTCATGGTCCGCAAGCGAGGGGCGAGGCCCGCAGAAAGACCAGCCGGCTGTCGGCCTCTGGGGCACGGCCGTGTTCATCCACCGCGGGGCCCACGCGCACCCAGCCCGCGGACAGCAGCAGCGAGTCCCACTCCTCCAGCGCCCGGATCCGCAACGCGAACTCCCGCCAGGTCGAGGAACCATCGGGGAAGTCGAAGTCCTGGACGACCGTCAAGACCCCGCTGCCCGAGTCGAGGTTCGAGCGCTCCCGGTACTGCACCGTCATCTCCCCCAGCTGCAAGGGCCACGGTCCAGTCGACCGGCTCCAGGGTGCGCTGAGGGAGAGCCACCGAGGCCAGACCTGGGCCTCGACGACGAGCGTGCCTCCGGGCGCCAGGTGGCTGGCCAGGCAGCCGAGCGTCCGCTTCAGATCCGCGTCGTGCACGAGTGCCAGCGAGTTGTAGGGCACGATCATCAGGTCGTAGCTGCGGGGGTGGTCGAAGGACCGCATGTCGCCGAGCACCAGGCGCTCGTGAGCGTTGGGGATCCCAGCGAGGACCAGACGCGCCATGCCCGCCGCGCGGCGCCGCCGGTTCACTTCGATTCCGTAGGCATCAATTCCGGCTGTGAGTAGCGGCGCCAAGACCCGCGCAGTACCAGCTCCGAGCTCCAAGACCGGCCCCCGCGCCGCCGAGGCGAAGCTCGTCCAGAGCTCGATGTCCTCACCCTTGCGCTGGTGCAGGGCGACGCGGTCGAACAGCTCCGCTTCCTTGGTCGTCGCCGCGAGGTTCACCGAGGAAGGCCCCCGAGCGCCCACTTCGCCGGGAACGACGACGTCCCAGGACCCTGCCGCAGCAGGACGCACCGGGGAGGAGTCGCTCGACTCGCCCCCGAGGCTCTGTCCACGAGCTCCTGGAGACGCTCCAGCGCCGATGCATCGAGCGCCCGGGAGGCCGCCAGCGCAGCCGCCCGAAGCGCCACGACGACGTGCTCGGCCTCCGCCTCGAGGAGGAAGCGCTCGGCCAGGCCGGAGAAGTCCCCCACGTCCTCGGGAGCGAACAACACGAGCAGGAGCAGGTGCACCCCCAAACGACAGTCGGGACGCAGCGCGGGGGGAACGTCGCGGCTGTCTGGCGCGCTGGGCAGGCGCTCCACCGCCAGCTGGTAGCGCCGCCGCAGAATGCGCGCCGCGGGGAGGACCGGGTTCGACCAGACGAGCCAGGCCTCCCACGCGGGCGATGGCCCCGTCTCCAAGCGACCCTCAAACACCAACGGCTCCAAGCCGCGCGCCACGGGGACGTTCCACGTCGCGAGCATCCCAAAGGCAACCCCCAGCGATCGGCGTCGCTCGCGCAGGATCTCGGGGTCGCAGCGGAGGAGCTCGATCACCGTCGCAACGACTCGCGCTGGCTCGTCCTCGTGCTCGATCACCGCATCCCGCACCATGCGCAGCGTCGCCGTCAGGGCGTGCAGTTCGAAGTCGCGATTGTCCGGTGCCATGCCCAGGTCCTACGCAACTCGCGTGCCACCAGCACGATCGGGCCAGGAGCAGAGCCTGCCTCGCGGAAGTCTGGCCCGCTGTCGCGGAATAGTCCGCAGAAACGCCGACGATTCCCCGCGGCACGGCAAAGGGGAGGCTCCACCCGGCCACCTTTGGGCACCGCCCTCCCAGTGGCACGGCAGGTGCAGCGAGTTCGCCGTGAACCAAGGAGATCCTGATGAGATTCGCGACTCTGGCCCTGCCTGTCCTTCTTCTGCTGAGCGCCGGCTGTGCGTCCGAGCCCCCGTCGCCCTCAGCAGGCTCGACGCCATCGACCGCCGCGGCGCCCTCGAAGGCCGCGGAGGCGCCGCCCGCCGATGGCGAAGCCTGGACCTGCACGATGCATCGCGAGGTGCGCATGCACGAAGAGGGGCGCTGCCCGAAGTGCAACATGTTCCTCGTGAAGGAGGGTGCCGCACCGGGCGCAGAACACGATCACGCCGAGCACGACGGCGACGCCATGGCCTACTACTGCCCCATGCACCCCAAGGTGCGCTCGGCGGAGCCTGGCCGCTGCAGCGAGTGCAACATGTTCCTCGTGAAGCAGGGCGACGAGGCCTCCCACGGGGGTGATTCCTCGATGAAGACCATGGACTCCCACGAAGGCGGGATGTCCGGCGAGTCCGGTGCGATGCAGCAAGGCGAGGCGAAGCCTGCGGCGGAGCACGACGAGCACGACCACGGGAGTCACTGAACTGTGACCTCCCTGCTCCCCGGTCTCGCGAACGCGCCCGACATCCACCCGCTCTTCGTCCACTTCCCCGTCGCCCTCTGGCTCGCCGCGGCCGCGCTCTATGCGCTCGGCGTCGCCCGCGACTCGACGAAGAGTCGTGACGCAGGACGGCTCCTGCTCTACCTGGGCACCGCCGCGGCGGCGCTGGCCCTCTTCACCGGCTTCCGAGCAGCCGGCCGACTCGGGCACGACAGCGCCGGGCACGACCTGGTCCACGTGCATCGCAACTTCATGGTCGCAGCCACGATCGTGGGCACCCTGGCCTCGGCGCTGGCGTTCGCGGCGGAGCGGCGGGGCTCGAAGGCGATCGCTGCGGTCGCGGCCGCGGTCCTGCTGGGATGCGCGGCGCTGACCGGGCTGGGGGCAGACCGGGGAGCCAACCTCGTCTTCGGCTACGGGGTCGGGGTCGCGGAGGCGCCACCGGCGCCCGCTGCGAACCCAGCGGGGGGAGGCCACGGTGAACACGACCACGGCGGTCACGACCACTGAGCGGCCGGGCGGACCCCGGGGCGGAGCCGCAGCCACTCGGCTGACCCGGCGCCGCTACGACCGGATCGCGCCCGTCTACGATCTGATCGAGGCACCAGCAGAACTGGTCCTCCGAGGGTGGCGCCGCGAGCTCTGGGCACGGGCTCCGGCCGGGCGCGTGCTCGAGGTCGGGGTGGGAACCGGCAAGAACCTGCCGCATCACCGTTCACGCTGTTCGGTCACCGCGATCGACATCTCCGAAGGCATGCTCGGCCGGGCGCGGCGCCGGGCCGAGCGCCTTGGGTCCCCTGTCGAGCTGCTCGGCGCAGACGTGCAGTGCCTGCCCTTCGATGACGACTCATTCGAGGCTGTGATCGGGTCGTTCGTCTTCTGCAGCGTCCCCGACCCCGTGCTGGGGCTGCAGGAGCTGCTCCGAGTGGTCCGCCCTGGTGGCAAGCTGCTGCTGCTCGAACACATCGCGCCGCCGTGGCCGCGGATGCGCCCGCTCTTCACTGCCCTGGACCCCCTGCCCTTTCGGATCTGGGGAGCGCACATCGACCGCGACACGGTGGAGAACGTGCGCAGGGCGGGCTGGAGGGACATCGTCACGGTGAATCGGCTCGGGGGATTGATCGTGCGGATCGAGGCGACCGGCAAGGGCTGAGTCCCCATCCCTCGCCGGCGGGGGCGGGATGACCGGCCCTCGCAGCTTGAAACTCCGGGGAGGGGGCGCGAGGGTGGGTCGCTCGGGTGGCGGCTGCTCGAGCAATCCGGGGGAAGCGCGATGACCCGAGGGGGCAGTCATGGAATCCGTGGGCACGTCTACCAAGCGACGGTGGCGCTCGACCTCATGCTCGAGCACTTCAAGCAGCATCCTGCGGGCAGCGTCAGGCCGGAGGGGCTGGACGACGTCGATCTGAAGACCCGCGACGATGTTCGCTGCGTCCAGGTCAAGAAGCCACGGCAGAACGACCAGCTCGAGCGCAGCCCAGAGGACTGGTCGCTGGCGAGCACCTGCGAGGACCTGCTTGTTGCCACCTACGAGCGACTCGTGGGCAACCACCGAACGCAGACTTGGGTCTTGGGCGACGGTCTCACCCCCGAAGCGGCCACCTTCTACGAAGCCGAGGATCCGGCGGCTTCGCCCGCCTGGACCCAGGTGGTGTTTCGGGTCACGTCGGCGCTCGTCGGCGCACGGTTCGGACCGGACACCCCGACCTGGGTCAAGTGGTCCCGGCTGAGAGCTCCCGGGGCCGACCTCGCAAGTCTCGCAAGCCGCGTGGCCGACACGCTACCCGCCGTCGGCGAGCCAACGCGGGACCAGGTCGAGGCGCTGCTCGTCGAGGTGGGGACCAACCTGCTCTCAATCCTCCAGCGCCTGACCGTGTCTCCCAGCTACGGACTTCTCGAGGAGGTCGAGGACCGGGTGGCCCTTCGCCTGATCGAGTCGACGCAGCTGCCGGAAGAGGTCGTCCGAGAGACGCTGCTTCGCAACCTGCGGGGCTACGTTCACGATGTCTCCACGGTGCGCGACCTCGAGATCGATCAGGGGTCGTTTGAAGACCAGTACCGAGCGGCCTGGCCCACCAGCGTTCCAGTGGTCGCTGCTCCCCCTCTCCCCTCCCCGCACCTCCCGCGACCCCATCTGGTCGAGGACTTGCGACCCTCCTCGGCGATCACGGTGGTCTCGGGAGCATCGGGAACCGGGAAGACGACGCTCGCTGCGGAGCTGTATGCCGCGCTCAGGACTCCGGGATCGGGCTGGACCTGGTACGTCGAACTCAAGAGTGGCCGGGTGCAGGACGTCATCGCGGGTCTCGCATGGCGGCTGCGCTCGCTGGGGTCCGCTGCGCCCTATGCCAAGCTCATCGACAGCTCGCGGCATCGGGCCGGAGGGCTTCCCGCTGCCGTCGCCGCACTGTCGGAACTGCAGACTCCGGTCACGCTTCTGCTGGATGTCGTCGATGGCGAAGTAGACCCGCCGACGCGGCGTCAACTCGCTGAACTCGCAACGACCCTGCGACCAGCAGGCTCCCTATCACTCGTGCTCTTTGGCCAGTCTGATCCCCTCAGCGATCTCTCGGACTTCGAGCGAGAGCAGCTAGGGGTGCGGACGGTTCCAGCGCCGGGACTCGATTTCAAGCAGTTCCTGCAGCTCCTCGAACTGCACGGGCTCGTGGGCGATCGCGGTCGGCTGTTCGACGTCTGGGACGAACTGGCCGCTGCCCGGACGTCGGGCGTTCCCATCCGGATCGTTGAGGCTGCTGCGAGCGCGCCGAACCTGGACAAGCTGGAAGAGGCCGTCCGAGGAGGTCCGCAGAGGTTCCTCCTCGAGGCGGACCGTCGACGGTATGACGCGCTGGACGAGCGTGAGCGGAGAGCGGGCTGTGCGCTGCTCTGCATCCTGACGCCTTTCAGGCCGGCGTGGGCTGCGAATCGCTTCCCTGAACTTGCCGTCCTGGCGGCCAGCCGGCGCCTGCTGCGCGCAGGCCTGCTTCGCGACCTCGGCGATGGGCGCCTCGAGTTCCACGAGACCGTGCGCCGTGGGCTCCTTTCGCTTCATCCAACAACGGACAAGCGGGACGCCCACACAAGGCTTAGCAAGTGGCTGGAGGATGAAGGCGCGCTCGATGCGGCCATGGTCCACCGACTGGCATGCGACTCCGTGGCCGAGGCGCGACGCCTGGGGCGCGCGGCCTTCTTCCAACCGAACCAGGCGATGAAGGTCCTCGCGGCAGTCACCGACCATGGTTGGGTGGAGTCGACGGAGCTGATCGCCCGGCTGGACTCTGGGGAGGAGGACCCTGCGTGGTTGGCGGCGCTGGCAAGGATCGGCGACAAAGCCGCCGTCTCCTGGGCCATCGAGAAGTGGCGACAGCAGGCTGCACTGCTGGACTACAGATCCGCCCAGAGCCTCGCCCGGGTTGTCGCCACCGG
>JAJDAI010000472.1 GCA_029261955.1 Deltaproteobacteria bacterium
AGCAGGAACCGAACCTCGCGAACTCGGCGGGCGCGAAGAACAGAACCGGGGTTGACCGGAACAAGCCTTCTCATGGAAAAACGCCGTGGCCGGTGCTTGGGACAGCAGGTGCGCCGCGGCTGCAGAGGTGGCTTCGAAGTCGCCGAGGCGGAGGTCAGAACAGGCCGTGGCGTTCATCAAGTGTTGGACGAGGTGCCGCCGAGTCCTCAGCACGAGCGGGCCCTGGACGGGCCCCTGGTCCGGGCCGTGAGCGACCTTGACGGTGGAGAGCCACTACCGCCGGCGGCGCCGAGACCAGATCCCGAGAAGCAGAGCGGACAGGGTCATCGACGCCTCTCTGCTCTGGGGTGGATTCCACGCGAAGCCGCAGGCGCGAAGGCACCCCGGCCCGCCGCCGCCATCGTCGCCGGAGACGGTTGGCGGGGGTGTGGGGCTCGGGCTGGAGGCGGAGCTGTCGTCATCATCCGTGGGCGGCGGCGTGCTGTCGTCGTCGTCCTCCGCGGAGTCATCATCGTCCTGTGGCCGCGGGTTTGGGCCGAAGGGACAGAGGTAGCAGGACTCCTCGAGCTCCTCGCAGAACTCGGACCGAAAGCCATCGTCCGCCGGCCAGATCGGGATCGAGTCTTCATCAGAGTTGTCGCAGTCCACCAGGTCGGGGAATCCGTCGCCATCTCCGAAACTCCCATCGAGACTGAGGTCGGCGTCGTCGAGCGAGAGCCGAGGTGTTCCGCAGGCCAGGCCGGTCGCTCCTGGGATGAGGCTTGATTCGACGAGGGCGAGTTCTCCGGCCCACACCCACGGATGCGCCAACTCAATCGCTGACGCCGACGTGGGGACCCACGCTGCCGCTGAGTCGAAGCCGCAGACCAGGTCGTGCCCAGAGTCGAGCCACTCTTCGCACTCGGCCTCCGAGATGGTCCCGCAGAACAAGCCGTGGCGTTCGCACGGGGTGAGGCTCTCCACGTCTGCGCGGTCGCGGGCGGCGAGCCCCTCAGCGAGGAAGTTCGGTCCCAGCAGTTCGCTCTCCGAGCTCGCGGCTGCGGCGTGCATCGTGTCCGAAGCCGTGCTGGAATTCATCGTGATGGTCAGGGCCTCGTAGACGTCACCGAGCTGAAGTGGCGCCGCGCCATCGAGCGGGGCGCTGAACAGGTTCCCGGCGACCAGCAGCTCAACTTCGGCGCCAACGGATCCCGTCGAGTCGAAGACCACGTAGTCGCTGTTCCCGGCGAAGGTGTTGGAGATGAGCTGGATGGTCGCCCGGTCTCCCGGGCCGTCGAATCGAATCAGTGACCCGCCTCCGGGGCCGTTGTTGACGAAGGAGTTGCCCGAGAGCAGGACGTGCCCGCGCGACGTCTCGCCCAGGTCCGCATTCAGGGCGAGTAGTGTTCCGGCCGCCGCCGCGAGCGCGCCGAACGGCGACGGTTCCGCGGCTGCCGATAGCAGGGCGCATCGCTCGCCAGAACGGTGCGCAGGGGCGAGCAAAGGGCCTGGCTCAAGCTCGAAGTCCGGCGCGACACCGACGTGTCGGTTTCGCGAGAACACCGAATCGCGGAGCCCATGCTCGGCCCATTCGGGTGGGGGGCCGAGTGCCTGGACGGCTTGGGTGTCGAAGCCGATGTCGAGGAGAAGGTCTTGAGCGTCGATGGCGTTGGCGACGAAGGCGGTCCGCCAGATCACACCGCCCCCCCGCACGACAGCGCGCCGCGTGGCAGGCGCGTGTTCGACGAGGTTCCCGAAGACAAGGGAGTCCTTGATCGAGAGCTCGCCCATCGGCGATGTGAGGCTGATCAGCGCGGTACCACCGTCGGAGGCGCGGAGGCGGTTCCGCACAACCTCGCTGCGATTCATGAAGATGGCGCCGTGGTTCTCGATTGCGACTCCCACCCCGCCCGAAAGCCTCGTCCGGTCCAGCACGATGTCGTGCGCCGTTGCGAACCGATCTCGGGCGACGGCGAACCTGCTCCAGCCGTGGATCGTCGAGTCGCCGACGTTCAGGTTGCCTCCTCCGGTGACCAGGACTCCTGGTCGCGGCCCGGCTTCGCAGGCGCCGTCGGCGGTGAGATCGAGAGAGAGCCCCGAAACTCCGGTGTCGATGTCGGTTATCAACTCCACGAGCGGGGTCGCTTCGGCGGACGAAGGGTCCGGGCAGAGCAGCGCATCCTGGACCCGGATGAGCGAGTAGCGGGCGACTGAGCCCGCGGCGTTGTCCAGGACGATGGACTCCACGTGGACCTGTTCCGGGTTGGCTGGCGGTATCAGGCAGAGGTCGATGTCGGGACGCCGCGGCCCGGACCCGTCATCGACGTCCGGGAGGGTTGCGGCAAACGCCCAGGCTTCGGCGAATGAGGCGAACGGTGTCAAGTCGCAGGGCTGCCCCTCGCATGTTCCGGTCGCCTCCGTCTCGGAGACGCACAGATTGTGGTCGGCAGCTGGACTGCGGGCTGGCCACGTTGAACATGCGATGAGGGCGCACGCGAAGAGGCGCGGGCTGGGGGTCATCGCGGGGGCTGCGGCGGTGCGGAGCCCGGCTTCAAGTGTCGGTCGAAGAACTCGATCAGCGGCCCTGCACCGAGGGGGAAGCCGTAGTCTTGCCTCAGCCGAGGCACCGGCGGCGTGGTCGTCTCGATGAGGCGGTGCCATCGCCACAGGCGCGGGGAGACCTCCGAGGAGAGCTGCTTGTTGTCGTCGATGCGGGCCATGAACCAACCCACGATGTCGATCGCCGTGGCCTGCCACCGGGGATCTATGAAGGCCGCGAGGCTCGTGGGGTCACTCCCGCCGGAGTGACCCATCAGGCCGATGTGGTCTCCATCGACCTCGGGGAGAGATGCCAGGTAGCGGTGGAGCACGGCCAACTCGTACAGCCTGAGGCCGACGAGTGTGTGTCCCTGCAGGAGCAGCCGTTCGGTGATCGCGTGCTCAAACTCGTCGCCGGCGAAGGCCCGCGGCTCAAGCACTGCGAGCACGTAGCCCGCCTCGAGTAGCTCGCGTCCGAGGCGGTAGTCGCGGTGGTAGGCGGCGGACTCTGCGTGTCCGGGGTGGGCGACGATCGCGGGATACGGACCATCGATCCCGGGGAGCAGGAGCAGTGCCTTGAACGTGCCGACCCAGGGGTCATCGATGCACAGCGTGATCTGCTTGGCCGGGCCCCAGAGTGTCTCCTCACACTCAACAATCGCCGCCTGGCCCTTCTCCGCCTCGGCCAGCAACCAGTCGGCGTTCGATTCGCGAAGGAGCTCGGCTGCGAGGCTGGAACCCTCGGGGATCCCTCCTGCGAGCGTGGCGCTCTCGTCGATGATGGCCCAGAGGCTGGCCCAGAGATCGTCGCGGGTGGTCGGAGATGAGTGTTCGGCAGCTTTCTTGATGAACAGGTCGTAGCCGGCCAGGCATTGGTCGGCGCGGCCGCAGTCCCCAACTCGCAAATCCGGTGGAGGTGTGCGGGCATCGCCTGAGAGGGAAGGCTGCTCGACTGCGGCGCGCTCGCCCGTTCTCCCGCACCCGGGAGACAGAACAAGTGCGGTGAGAAGGAGGAGTGTCGGTACCGAGGCCAGCCTCCGCCGTGCTCGAGCGGGACGCGAACGCGGGCGACAGTCTCTGGCTGGTCTGCGGCTCGCCTCTCGCATTCGCCCCTCGATGAGAGCTGACAATAGCGGAGGGCTCAGGCCTGCTGGCGCGCGCCGGTCGCCGGCGAGTGCCCGATCGAAGCAGCCGAAGCCAGGCCGAAGTTGGCGGTCAACGGCCAGAGCTCCAAGCTCCAAGAGGCGCCCGTGACGGGCGCCGTTGGGAAACGACTCAGATCCAGGCGGCATTTTGTCCAACACGTCCCGGATAAACGGTGGCCGCGAAGCGGCTGTCGTTTTCCATGAGAAGGCTTGTTCCGGTCAACCCCGGTTCTGTTCTTCGCGCCCGCCGAGTTCACGAGGTCCGCAGCCTGCTCGAGTCCGGTCTTCCATTCGCAGTCTGTGTGGGTCGCTGAGGGCCCGCTGCATGTCGGGGTCCGGCCATGCGTGACCGGTCAGTGCGCCCAACTGTGGAGAATCAAACAAGAAGTTGACGCCATCAGAACAACGAAGGCCATGGGCCGTGAGACAGTCGGGGTGCGACCCACCAACGACCTCACGGAGCTCCCATGGCCAGCCCGAAGACTACGTCGCCCGAAGCGTTCCTGCTCGACCTGTTGCCCCCCTCGCGTATCCGTTCGCTGGCCAGCTCGCTCGGTGTCGTCCGGCGCCGGCGGGATGTCGATGTTCTGGCGTTGGTGCTCGTCGTCGCGCTGACCGTCAACGGCCGAGGCAAGCAGTCCTTCGGCGAGATGCATCGGGCCTACGAGCGGCGCACCGGGGTCCGGCTCGCTCGGTCCAGCTTCTTCGACCGACTCACGCCCTCGCTCACGCGCCTGGTCCAGCAGCTGCTCCGAGGGCTCATGCAGCAGTCCAGGGACCAGCCGCCGAAGCTTCAGGGCTTCCTGGCCAGCTTCGGGGACCTGGTCGCCGTCGACTCCTCGGTGGTGCAGGTCAGCAACAGGCTGGCTCACCTCTACCGTGGCACCGCGACCGCGGCCGCCATCAAGATCCACACCTCTACCGTGGCACCGCGACCGCGGCCGCCATCAAGATCCACACCTTCGTCCGCCCGCTGACCGGCGAACTGCTCAGCTACCGCCTGACCGAGGAGACCCGGCCCGACTGCAAGGTCTTCGGCGTGAGTCACGACGCCCGCGGCAAGCTGTTCCTGCTCGACCGGGGCTACGCGGACGGCAGCCTGTGGTGGCGCATCCACCGACTCGGCGCCTTCTTCGTGACCCGGTACAAGTCGAGCTTCACGGCCCGCATCGTCTCGGTGAACAAGGCCCATCGAGGAAGCAAGAGTCGCCCCATCGGCAAGCCCCTCAAGGACGTCGTCGCGGGGCGAAAGGGCGGACGCATCGACGTCAACTGCACCTTTGCTGTCCGCGTCCGCCGCCACGGCACCGACAAGGGCCGCCGGTTCCAGCAGACGTTCCGGATCGTCGGCGTCTACAACAAGCCAGAGCAGCGCTACCAGCTCTACGTCACCAACGTTTTGGCCGACCGACTCACGGCCGAGCAGGTCGCCGCGAGCTACCGACTCCGGTGGGACGTCGATGTTTCCCAGGCACAACGCTCTCCTTGTCACAGATGGCTTATGGCCCAACGACCGGGGCGGGCTCATCTTGCCTCGCCCACCGAGACCGAGGGGCCCTTCGAAGTTCCCGAAGCCGCTCGAGCTCTGCTGCATCCGCG
>JAJDAI010000473.1 GCA_029261955.1 Deltaproteobacteria bacterium
GGTCGTCCTTGACGTGCAGATCGAGCTGGCAGCCGACCCCGCAGAAGTTGCAGGTGGACCGCACCTTCGTCTCGGCCGCCGCCAGCATGCCCAGCGAGCGCTTCTCGCTCATGGCGCCGGTGGGGCAGACGTCGATGCAGCCGCCGCAGAGCTCGCAGGACGTGTCCAGCAGGCCCTTGTTGTCGGCCGTGGCGATCGTGGTCTGCGCCCCGCGCATGGCCAGGGTGATGGCCGAGACGGCCTCGACCTCGTCGCAGTAGCGCACGCAGCGGGCGCAGGCGATGCAGGAGTCTGCGTCGAAGTGGATGTAGGGGTTGGCGTCGTCGCGGCCTTCGCGCGGCGTGCCGACGGGCGGCAGGGACGGTCCCGTGCCGTAGGTGATCGCGTGGGCGCGCAGCTCGTTTCCGGTGGCGCGTTCGGCGGGCAGGCCCTCGACGTCCAGCGGGTGGTCGGCCAGGTACATGCTCAGCAGGAGCTGGCGGTGCTTGTCGACGCGCTCCGACTTCGTGTCCACGACCATGCCGTCGGTCGCCGGGTAGGCGCAGGCGGGCTGGAGCCGGCGCTGGCCCTCGATGTCCACCAGGCACATGCGGCAGGAGCCCATGGGCGCGAGGCGGCTGTCGTGGCAGAGGGTGGGCACGGAGCAGCCCGCGGAGCCGGTGGCGTCCAGCACGGTGGAGCCGTCCGGGACCCGGACCTCGATGCCGTCAACGACGACGCGGATCGTGCTCATCGTCGCTCTCCGAAGGCTTCGGGGAAGTGCTTCATGGCCGTCGTGAGCGGCCAGCTGGCCACCTGGCCCAGCCCGCAGATGGAGCCTTCTTCCATCTCCCAGGCTACGTCCCCAGCGTGACTCAAGGCGGCGGGATCGCCACCCTCGATGTAGCGCTGCACCGCCTGGCGTTGCAGCCGGCAGCCCACGCGGCAGGGCGTGCACTGACCGCAGCTCTCGTCCTCGAAGAAGACGAGGTTCCACAGGGCCACGCGCGCGAGGTCCACGCTGTCGTTGAGCACGACCACGCCCGCGGAGCCGAGCATGCTGCCGACGGCGGCCAGGGACTTGAAGTCCAGCGGCGTGTCCCGGAAGGACAGGGGCAGGATCCCCGAGCTGGCGCCGCCGGGGGAGAAGGCGAGCGGGGTGCCGACGTAGCCGCCCGCGGCCTCGACGAGCTCATCCAGGGTCACGCCCAGGGGGAGCTCGTAGACGCCCGGCTTCTGAACGTGCCCCGAGACGCAGTACAGCTTGCTGCCGGGCTCGGCTCGGCCCAGCGCCGCGAAGGCCGCGCCGCCGTGCTGCACGATGGCGGGCACGCAGGCGAGCGTCTCGACGTTGTTCATCAGGGTCGGCTTGCCCCAGAGCCCGGAGTCGGTGGGGTAGGGGGGCTTGAGGCGGGGCATGCCGCGGCGGCCTTCGATGGCCTCCAGCAGGGCGGTCTCCTCGCCGCAGATGTAGGCGCCGTGGCCGGAGACCAGGCGGATGTCCAGGTCGGCGAGGTGCTCGTCTGCGGCCTCGATCGCCTGCTCCACCGAGCGGATGCAGTCCACGAACTCGCCGCGGATGTAGATGAAGCAGGTCTGCGCGCCGGTGGCGAAGGCGGCGATGGCCATGCCCTCGAGCATGCGGTGCGGCCGGCGCAGCATGACCTCGCGGTCCTTGAAGGTGCCGGGCTCGCCCTCGTCGGCGTTGACGACGACGTAGCGGGTCTGCTCGGCCTGCCCGCGCACGGCGCTCCACTTGAAGTGTGCGGGGAAGCCCGCGCCGCCGCGGCCCTGCAGGCCCGCCGCCTTCACTTCGGCGATGGTCGCCTCCCCGCCGATCGCCTTCGCCCGGCTCAGGGCGGCGTAGCTCGCGTCGTCCGCCCCGCCCAGGTTCATGGGCAGCGCCGGATCGTCCGGGGTCACGCGCCCCGTTTCACCCCAGGAGATCAGCTCCAGCGAGGGGTCCAGGCCCACCGGTGCGCAGTCGCACTGCCCGAGGCAGCTGACGAGCTCCACGGTCTCGCCCTTCGCCCGCAGGTCGGCGACGACGGCGTCCGCGCCCGCGACCTTGCAGCTGAGCCCCTGGCAGACGCGCGTGCGCTCTCCGGGGCTTCGGAGCAGGGAGTAGAAGGTCGCCACCCCGTGCACGTCGGCCTCGGGTACGCCCGTCTCCGCCTCGATCTGGCTGGCGGTGCCGGGCGCGCTGCCGCCGTGCTCCTCGAGCAGCTCCAGGACGAGGTCGCGGCGGGCTGACTTTCGCTGCATGCACAGGCTCCGGTTTCGGCTCCGGATCCTTACCACGAGCCGTGGGCGGATCGGGTGATGGGGGGGTAGAGTGCCGCCCTCTGGGAAGGGGTTTCCGAGTCGTCATGGATCGTTGGTTGGCGCTGGCTCTGGTGGTCGCCACGCTGCAGCTGTGCCTGTTTGCCGGCTTCGACCAGCGCGGGCCCGACGATCACGACGATTTCTACACGGTGGAGACGGCGCCCTGGGTGGCCCGGGTGCGCGCCGCGCCGCTGGCCGAGCGCCCCGCGCTGCTGGCCCAGCACTTCATCGGGGGCGAGCTCCACCCCCAGCTGGCCCAGACGGCGCTGCTCGCCACGCTGTCCGCGGCTGGCCCGAGCTACCGCCACTACCGCCTCGTCAACCTGCCCTTCTTGCTGCTCGCGGTGCTGGGGACCTGGGCGCTGGCCCGGGAGCTGGGCACGCGGCACCCCGGCCTCGCCGCGCTCGCCGTGGCCACCCTGCCGGGCCTCATCAACGCGAGCCGCAAGTGGGATCCGCAGTTCCACGCGGCCTGCCTGACCCCGGTCGGCCTGTGGTTGCTGGCGAAGGCCCTGCGCGACCCGCGCCGCTGGGGCCTCTGGCTGGCTGCGGGCCTCTGGCAGGGCGCGCGCGTCTACTCCCACCCCATCGTGCTGCCCGACGTCCTGGCCACCGTGCTCGGAGCCTTCGTCTTCGTGGGCATCCTGCACGGTCGCTCGGCGCACACGCGGGCGGCCCTGGGCGGCCTGGCGCTGTACGTCGCGGCCTTCGTGGCGATCTCCGGCTACTACTTCGGGATCTTCGAGGGGCTGCTCGGCGTGCCGGACTGGTCGCTGCCCAACTACCTCTTCCGGCGGAACAGCTACTGGGACGAGGCCGCGGCGCTGAGCTGGACGAGCGCCTCGGCGGGGGCCTTCGCCGTGAAGCAGCTGGCCGAGCTGTCCTGGCTCCAGCTCTTCCCGGGCATGGCCCTGATCGCGGCCTTTGGGACCGTCGCCACCGTCCTGCTGGCCTCGTCCCGGCGGCTGCTGGCGCCCGAGGACCGGGACAGCTCCTGGCTCGCGCTGGGCTGCGTGGTGCTCGTGCTGGCCGAGCTGCCGGTCATCGCCCTCGCCACCTCCAACCGCGCCTTCCTGCACGACTGGCTCTTCCTGGCCTTCCCGACGGTCGTCGCGTCGCTCTGGGCGCTGGAGCGGCTGCTGGTGGGCCAGCGGCTGCTGCGAGGGGCCTTGCTCGCCCTCTTCCTGGGCCAGGCGGTCTTCGTGGTGGGGGCGCCGCTGGCGGCGCGCGCGAGCGGCCCCGATCCCGTGCTGGAGCCCGCCGCCTACTCGGCCTGGCCGCTCTACCCCTTCACCCGCTCCGGCACGGGCCGGCACATGGTCACGCACCACCTGATCTCGACGGTGCCGCCGCCCACCGACCTCGTCGCCGCCGCGATGCCGGGCGAGGGGGTCGCGAAGCTGGACGTCGTGGACCTCACCTGGGACGCGTCGCGGGGCAGCGGACCGGGCTGCCGCTCCGGCTCGGTGCTCGACGAGCAGGCCTGGAGCTGGGGCACGCCGCGCGGGGCCGGCCAACTCCCCCGCCGCCTGATCTCGGCCTGGCCCTTCGTGTTTGCGGGCTTCGACGACCTGGAGCAGCGGCGCCCGGGGCCGCTCGCGCCCCTGCGCAAGACCACGGTCGTGCGGCTCTGGGTGGACGGCGCGGACGCCTGGATCGGCGAGCTGCCGGTCTGCCGGCCCGAGGAGCGTCTGCCTCGCGGCTTCTTCCAGCTGGCGCGGCGGGCCGTGGCGGCTCGCTACGGCATCGAGGCGGAGGAGGATCTGCTCCGCGACCCCACCGGTTCGCTCATCGGCCGGGTGACGGAGTGGGAGATCGACGACCAGTACCTGAACGCGGCGCTGCTCGTGCTACCGCCGCAGGCTGAGATCGAGGCGGAGCTCGGCGTGGTCCCCGAGCCGGCTCCCGTAGTGCTCCCAGATGTCGTTGGCGAGGTCCCGGAGGGCGGCTGAGCCGAGCCCCAGCTGGCCGCGACCGGCGAGCTTCACCTCGAGCTGGTCGTCGCCGACGCGCTGGAGCCGGAGCTCGACCGAGCCGGGCAGGGGGATCTCCCCCAGCCGAGCGCTCAGGCTCGCCCGCCCCGTCGCGTGGTCCAGGGGGCTGCGCGGCGCCGCCACGAGCTCCAGGTCGTTCACCTCGATGAGGATCTCGTGGTGCTCGCTGCGGTCGAGCACCGAGCCGAGGGCCTCCGCGAGGGCGCTGTCCTCGGTGGTGGCGGCGCGGAGGTCGGCGACCAGCTGCACCCGCGCCCCGCGCAGGTCGACGTCGTCCGCACGCACCGTGCCCGCCAGGGGCACCGAGAGGGCCGTGACGTCGCCCCCGATCAGGGTGAAGGTGGCCTGCACGCGCGAACTCGGGCCGATGGCCCAGTCGGTCGCGCCGAGCCAGGCGTATTCCAGGGCCCGCGGGTACAGGGGCCGCGGTTCGGGCCGCACGTCGTGATCCCAGACCCGCCAGGGGTCCTCCACGTCGAGGTCCGGCTCCAGCGGAGGCGGGGGCGGCAGGACCACGACGCCCATCGCGCAGAGGGCGAGCAGGATCCAGGGGAGGAAGCGCGGCACGACCCGGAGGATAGCGGAGCTCCGCGGCGTGGCCGGCGCCGCGCCTGGACCGTGCGCCGCATCGGCCCGAAACCCCTTGCCGCAGGGCGACCTGCGCGCGAGCATGCGCCGCTCGGAGGGTCCATGCGTCTGTTGTTGTTGCTGTTGCTGGCCGGCTGCCCCGCCGCGCAAGAAGAATCGGTTCCCGAAACGCCCGACCTGCCCGAGCTCGGCGAGCTCAGCGCCCCGGAGCTCTTCGCGCGCGTCGCGGCCGACTACGACCTGCCGGCGGACCTGCTCGCGGCCCTGGCCTGGCACGAGTCGAGCTTCTCCTCCGCCATCGACCACGACCACGGCCAGCCCCGCTCGGGCTGGCTGGGCCTCACGCCGGAGCGCGCGGTCTGGGCCGCAGCCCAGCTCGGCGTGGCGGACGGGTTGCTGGACACCGATCGCGAGCTGTCGGTGATGGCCGGCGCCGCGGTGCTCGACTGGCTGCGGGACGGCGTCGCGCCGGAGGCCTCGGGCGACTCCCTCGACGCGGCCTGGTGGCCGGTCGTCGTGGCCTGGGCGGATCTGGGCGAGGAGTGGATGGAGCACGAGTTCGCCTGGGACGTGTTCCGCACGCTCCAGCGCGGCTTCGAGGGCTGGACGGCCGACGGGGACCGCGTGGTGCTGGACCGACGCCGCATCCCGGGCCTGGAGGACATCACCCTCGTGCTGCCGACCGCGGACGAAGAGCGCACGCAGCCGGACTACCCCGGCGCGGCCCGCTTCCTCGCCGCCCACTCGAGCAACCAGAGCGGCCGCTCCGACCTCGTGCGCCGGGTCGTCCTGCACACCACCGAGGGCAGCTACAACGGCGCCATCTCCTGGTTCCGCAACGCCTCCGCGGACGTGTCGGCGCACTACGTCCTCCGCAAGTCGGATGGCGAGGTCACCCAGATGGTCCAGGACAGCCAGCGCGCCTGGCACGCCTGCCAGAACAACAACGACACCATCGGCATCGAGCACGAGGGCGCGAGCTCCAGCCCCTCCACCTGGACCACGGCGATGCTGGACGCCTCCGCGCGGCTGACGGCCTGGCTGGTCGTCGAGCACGGCATCCCCGTCGACCGCGATCACATCGTCGGCCACGGCGAGATCCAACCTGCGCAGTGCTCCGGGCGCACGGACCCCGGGCCCTACTTCCCGTGGGACGACTACCTGGCGATGGTCCAGGCTCACGTCGGCGGCGAGCCCGCGCCGGCGAGCGGATTCGGCTTCGCCTCACCGACTTCGGGTGCGGAGGTCACCGACCCCGTCGCCGTCGCCGTGAACCACCCCGGCACGAGCCACGTCGAGCTGTGGGCGGGGCCCTCGCTGCTGGCGCCCTACCTGTTCGACGACCCGGCGACCTTCACGCACCTTGTCGGCAGCCTCGGTTCCCACAGCCTCACCGCCCGTGGCTACACGGTCTCGGGCTCCCTCGTGAACGCCGCGACCGTCACCTTCGACGTGGTCGAGCAGAGCGGCGACGACGACGACGCGGCCGACGACGACGACGTGGCCGACGACGACGACGTGGCGGACGACGACGACGCGGCCGACGACGACGATGCGGCGGACGACGACGACGCGGCCGACGACGACGACTCGGTCGCCTGCGAGGCCGACGTCTGCGTGCCCTCGCTGCCCTGGTTCGCCTTCGGGAACACCGACGACGGCGCGTCGGACTGGGACGCCTACGGCTGCGCTCCGGGCGTGAACGAGTCCGGCCCGGAGGTGCTCTACGAGGTCCAGCTGCCCAGCGCCGGCTTCCTCACGGCGGTGGTCGCGGACGGCGAAGGGGTCGACGTGGACGTGCACATCCTGGGCTCCCCGGACCCTGCGGACTGCCTCGCGCGCGGCCACCACAGCGCCACGGCGTGGCTGTGGGCCGGCACCTACACCGTGGCCGTGGACTCCTGGGTGAGCGGCTCGGGTGCGTCCCAGCAGGGCGCCTACGAGCTCACCCTGCTGTTCGAGTAGCCCGATGGAGACGCCCGCCATGAAGCCTGTCGCCCCCGACGCCGTAGCCGGCAGCGCGCTGCCCGGCCTGCTGTCCCGCGGAGCCCGCACTGGCCTGCTGATCGTGCCCTCGATCTTCGGCAACGACGCCGGCACCGTCGGCCTCGCCGAGTCCTTCGCGCAGCGCGGCTTCGCGGTCGGCCTGCCCTCGCTCTTCGGTCGCACAGACGCGGGTCCCTGCGGCTTCGACGCGGCCGGCAAGGAGCGGGCCTTCGCGCGGATGCGCGCCTACGACCGGGACCAGGGCCTCGGGGACCTCGCGGGCTGGGTCGAGCTGGTGCGCGGCGCCGGCAACGGCAAGGTGGTCGTGCTGGGCATCTGCTTCGGGGGGCACCTGGCGGTGCTGCTCAACGCGCGCGGCGTCGCCCAGGGCGTGGTGACCGTGCACGGCGGCGGGCTGGAGAAGACCCTCGATCAGGCGGCGGCCATGAAGGCGCCGATGTCGCTGCACTTCGGCTCGAAGGACAGCGCCACCTCGCCGGAGGCGATCGCGCAGGTGCGGGCTGCCTTCGCGGCCCGATCGGACGTGCACATCGCGGTGCATCCGGACGCCGTGCACGGCTTCGCGCACCCCGGCTCGCCGGGCTTCCAGGAGGCGGCCTCGGACGCGTCGATGGCGGCCCTGGACGCGATGCTCACGTCGCTGGGCTGAGCTCAGCTGGATTCGCCCCGAGGGTCCGAACAGTGGCGGCACGTCCAGCTGCACGCGCTCGACGATGGCCAGCTGCTGCACGCCCGGCCCGCTGCCCGTGGGACCCGACAGCACGCCGTGCACGCGCTCAGCTGTTCTTCGTGATCCATCGGTCCAGGGCGTTGGAGAAGGCCTGCTTCTGCTTCTGGCCGTAGGGCGGCGGCCCCCCGGTGACCTGGCCGGCGTCCCGCAGCGACTCCATGAAGTTCCGCATGGACAGGGCCTCGTCGATGCTGCGCTGGTCGAGCACCCGGCCCGAGGGCTGGATGACGGCCACGCCCTTGGGCACGCAGCGCGCCGCCAGGGGGATGTCCTGGGTGATCACGAGGTCCCCCGGCTGCGCCTCCTCGGCGATGTGGTTGTCGGCCTCGTCGGGCCCCGCCGCGACCTGGATCGAGGTGACGTCACCGATGCCCGGCGGGCGCAGCCACATGTTCGCGACCAGCACGATCTTGACGCCGCGGCGCTCCGAGGCGCGGAAGAGGATCTCCTTGACCGGGCGGGGGGCCGCGTCGGCGTCGACCCAGATGGTGGGGGGCATGGGGCTGCTCTCGGTGGGGTGGGCCCGGGTTCTAGACGAGGACGGGCAGCGAAGCGAGGCGCCCGCTTCACCAGCGGCTGCGGTGGTCCTCCACCAGCCCGAAGGCCTCATCCAGCTCGATGTCCCCGATGTGGCCGGCGAAGCGCCCGAACTTCTGCTGGAAGACGGACTCGATCACCACCGCGCGGATGTCCTCCCGACGCTCGCCCTGCGGCTCGAAGCTCAGCTCCACCGAGCCGTCCTCGGTGCCCATGGTCCAGGGCCCATCGGGCGGCAGATCGAAGCGGGCCGGACTCAGCAGCCGCAGCTCGCCGTCCACCCACACCGCGTTCTCGTGCATCGCGGGATCGGTCACGACGTTCTTCGTGAGGTTCAGGCCGATCACCCGCTCCCCCGATCGACCGACGAAGGTCGCCCAGTTCCACCAGGTCTTCCGCGGGTAGTGCGCCTTGTGCACGTCGAAGATCGCGTGCGTGGAGGCGGGATCGCACTCGAAGCGGCGCTCGCCGAAGGTGAAGGTCCCCTGCACCGGGTGCACGACCTTGTGGGAGTACATCGAGCGTCCCCGCCCGACCGGCAGGTTGACCACCAGCGGCGTCGCGGTCGCGGGGATCTCCAGGGATGCGGACACCGCGGGCAGGCCCTTGCGCGCGGGCATGTCGATGCGGACCCCGTGCCGGCTGTGGTCGAGGTCGTTGTGGATCTCGACGGAGCCGCCGCCGGCCCGCAGGGAGCAGCGCTCGTCCCCCAGCGACCGCGACAGCTTCAGGTCGAGGAAGGGGCTCTGGAGGTGGTGCTCGAAGACGTCGCCCGTGGCCCGGTCGATGCCCTGGACCCAGGCCACCCGCAGGAAGCCCACGTCGACGATGGCGAAGGTGAGCGCGGCGTCGGGGTGGATGACGGCGATGTGCTGCCAGCGCTTGAGCCGGAGCCGGCCCAGCGGCCCGGGCAGCCCCGGCACCTTCGCGTCGGCCAGGTTCACGTTCGCGATGGCGCCGGCCCACATGCCGAGGGCTTCGACGGCGCCGTGCTCGTCGACCAGGCGTGGGGGAGGGGGGCCGAGGGTCGTCTGGGGCTCGCGGCTCATGGGGCAGCTCCGTTCGGCGGCGAAGCTATCACGCGGTCCTGGACCGGGGTCGGCCAAGGGCTGGTGCAGGAAGTACCCTGCGGCCGCTCCCCCCACTGCGAACCCGGCGAAGACCATGGCGATCCAGGGCAAGACCATCCTCATCACCGGCGCCTCCTCGGGCTTGGGCCACGCGATGGCGCTGTCCCTGAGTCACGGCGACAACAACCTCATCGTCACCGCCCGCCGGGAGCCGCTGCTGCGCGAGCTCGCGGCGCAGGTCGAGGCGAACGGCAGCCGCTGCACCGTCGTGGCGGCCGACGCCATCGACCCCGAGGCATCGAAGGCGGTCATCGACGCGGGCCTGGAGGCCTACGGTCGCATCGACATCGCGGTCCTGAACGCCGGCGGCGGCACGGCGATG
>JAJDAI010000474.1 GCA_029261955.1 Deltaproteobacteria bacterium
GCCTCCGGCCAGCTGGCCCAGGGCCTGGAGCTTCTCGGCCCGGGCGAGGCGCGCCTGGAGCAGCGTGACCTCGTTCTCGGCGGAGCGCAGGGGCGTGACGTCCAGGAGGGAGCCGACGAGCGCGGCAGGGCCCCGCTCGGAGACGCGGAAGTGCCCCTGCAGGCGCCGCGGGCCGCGCTGGGGGTGCTCGAAGCGGAACTCGGCGAGGCTCGCCCCCCGCTCGAGCGCACCCTGCAACGCGGCCGTGAACTCGGACCGGTCGTCCTCGTGGACGCGCTCCCAGAGGGCCAGCGGATCCCGCAGCGCCTCCTCGGGCTGGAAGCCGAGCACCTCGCGGGCGCCCTCGCCCAAGACCTCCAGCGACCAGGGCAGGTCCGACGGCCCCGAGACGAGGGTGAACAGGGCGACCTGCATCGTGTCCGCCACGACCTCCATCACGTCCTTCGCGTCCTGCTCCAGCCGGCGGCTGCGGATCGCCTGCAGCGCGTGGCCCAGCGTGTCCGCGATCTGGGCGAGCAGATCGCGGTCCTCGACCGGGTGGGGGCGCTGTCGCCGCCTCGCGGCGTTCAGCACGCCCAGCAGCTCGCCGTCGTGGGTCACCCGGACCACGAGGACGCGACAGTCGGCGTGGACGCCGGCACATGCGCAACCAGGGCAGGCCGAGCCACCTGCGAACTCCATGACCAGCGGATCCTCCGCACCGGCCACCGCGGGCCAACACCGCGTGGGCTCGTTCTCCTGAAGCCAGCGCGACAGCTCCGGCTCAGAGAGGCCCGCCCCGTGCGACGCGGCTCGGGGCTGGCCCGAGGTCGCCGCGTTCAAGCGCACCCACGCAGACTCGAAGCCCTGCTCGGCCACGATGATCTCGCAGACCCGGCCCAGCAGCCGGTCCAAGTCGAGCTCGTGGCGGAGCTGCAGGTCGAGCTCGCGCGACCGCCGGGCCAGCGTCAACAGGCGGCGACGCTCCCCCAGCTCCTGGGCGTGTGCCCGGCAGTTCGCAATGAAGACGAAGCCGAGGCTGTGCCCGCCACCCCCGAGCGTCCAGGCCCGCGCCATGGCCCGCGTCCGGTGTCCGTCGCGGTGGAGGTGGGAGCACGGGACCTGAACCTGCGTCCCAGGCGTGGACGCGAGGAGCCGCTCGCACAGACCGGCGCCGCGCTCGGGCTCGAGCACGTCCGAGACGTCCAGCTCCGAGAGCTCCAGCTTCGAGCACCCGATGGCGAGCAGGCCTCCCTCGTTGGCGTCGAGCAGGCGCCCTCCTGCATCCAGGTCCAACAAATAGGCCCACACGTCCGGCGCGCCTAGCAGCGGGGCCAGCAGGCCGCCCGCTCCCTCACCGCCGAGCAGGTCGGCCAGGCGGAGCCGTTCTTGGCTCCACAGCTGCTTCCGTACAGAACTCATCTCAGCCCCCCTCGCCCTCTTCTTCCAACCATGAAGTGGCGTCCGCGAAGACCCCATCCAGCCAGGCGGCGTCCTCACCGAGGCGGGCGGTCACCGGGGCCGCGTCCAGCTCGGCCTGGCCGGGCAGGTAGGCGAAGCCCGCGCGGCAGGCCCCGGTCCAGGCCGCAAGGACCACGTCCGCAACGCTCTGATCCGCATGCGTGCGGGGCGCCATGGGCCGCCGGTGGTGTGCCCTCGCCAGCTCCACCAGCGAGCGGGGCAGGCCCCAGCGCTGGAGCACCGCCGCGCCCATGTTCTCGTGCAGGCGCTCCAGCTCCGGCACGAGCCGCAGCAGGAAGTCGGGGGCCCCAAAGGCCTGCGGGTCCAGCTCCCAGAGCCCGCGGACGAGCGCCAGCTCACCCACGTTGTGGAAGAGCACCGCCACCTGCACCTCGTCGGGATCGACCCCGCCGACCAGCGCGGCCAGGCCCCGGGCCCCGCGGGCCGCGACGACGGTGTTTCGCCACATCGGCTGCACCACGGCCCGCAGCGCCGGCGCGCTGACGCCATAGACCGGCGCCAGGACCACCTGCTGCGCCAGGCTGAGGACCCGGCGGTTGCCCAGGCGGGAGCAGGCGGTGCGCAGCGACTGGACGGGGGAGGCGGCGCCGAAGTAGCTGCTGTTGGCCAGCCGCAGCAGCGAGGCCACGACGACGGCGTCGCGGGAGACGACGGCCAGGACCTCCTCCAGGGACGAGGTCGGCTCCTTGATGAATCGCTGGAGCTCGCTGGCGATGGGCGCCAGAGTCGGGATCTCGATCGTCCCGTCCCGGATGCCCCGGGCAGCCTCGCGCGTGCGCAGCGCGGGCGGCTCCTCGGTCGCCGGCAGCGCGATCCGATCCGAGCTGCTCGCAGAACGCCGAGGCAGCGGACCGCTCGAGCTGCCCCCGGATCGCCCCGCCTGACCCAGTCGGAGGGGGCGCCGCGGTGGATCGGCCTTCGCTGCGCGACGAGCCCGAGGACTCGCGGGAGGGGACGGCTCACCCGCGGTGGGCGGAGGCGAGGGAGCCTGGGGGTGGGACGCCGCGGCGGACGGCGCCGGACGCGGATGCGCGGGGGACGGGCCGGGCGGCGCCCCGAGCAGGCGCTCGACCACCGCGGCGACCGCCTCGGGGGCAAAAGGCTTCTGGAGGAAGTCGTCGACCCCCTCGCGGATGAGCGCGATGAGGTCATTCCGGGTGCTCGTCCCGCTCATGGCCACGATCGGCGGGCAGAGGCCCTCGGCGTGCAGCGCGTGGATCAGCGCGTGTCCGTTGTAGCCGGGCATGTGCAGGTCCAGCAGCAGCAGATCGACCCGGCTCTTGTGCATGAAGTCGAGGGCCGCCTCGGCCCCCTCCGCACAGTCGACGTGGTAACCGATCTCGCGCAGGTGGCCGGCCAGGGACTCCCGGAAGACCTGCTCGTCGTCGACGACCAGGAGGTGGGCTACATCCAGGCTCATGGCTGCTCCCCCTCGCCTTCAGGATCGAGGGACCAGGCCGCGTCCGTGAGTTCCGCAAGCCGCGCGCGCAGAGCCGCCATCGCGGAGCGGATCTGCTCGTCCGTCCGCTCCAGGTCGCCCAGCGAGATCTCCGCTTCCCGGCTGCGTCCCGCAGCGAGGTCGTCCGCGAGCCGCGCGCGGACGAGCCGCTGTGTGCTCAGGTTCAGGACGAGCGCCCCCACCGGGTTGTTCAGGTCGTGCACCCGGGCCAACAGGAACTCGCTCAGCGCAGCCGACGACTCCGGGCGGCTGTCCAGGCCGAGGTGCCCGCGCAGGTCAGTGGGAATGGGCTTGGCCATCGTCGGCCTCCCGGGCTGGAATGAAGCGGGTGAGCAACGCATCGAGCTGCTCCGGGTCGAGGGGCTTCGTGATGCAGTCATCCGCGCCGAG
>JAJDAI010000475.1 GCA_029261955.1 Deltaproteobacteria bacterium
CTTCGCCTACCTGTCTGACTACTCGTTCCAGTTCAGCTCGTCCTACTCCTTCGTGGCGCAGGACGGGAAGACGACGCGCGTCGATTCGGTGCTCTACCGCAAGGGCGGCCCGCTGGCCGATTACGTCGAAGGACCGGACGTTGAGTTCAAGCTCCTGGACGAAAAGGCGAAGAAGGGGAGCAAGGGCAAGACGGACGAGGCCAAGACTGAGGGCGACGGGGCTTGAGCTCATGTCGGCCTTCCATGGTCCGGCAACCCGCGATGGAGGCGCGCTGGTGCTGATCCGCTCAACAATGAGCCACGTCGCTGTCGCAGTCCTCTGCGGCGCGTTCCTGTGGTCCGTACCCGCCTCCGCGCAGCGCGGCGGTGCGTCCGCGGTCGACGGCGACCTCACGCTGATCGAGACCGAGGTCTCGGGCCTCGAGCGCCGCATCGGTTCCTTGCGCGCCGACCTCTCCGGCGGCTCGCTCACGCGCAGCCCCCGCAAGATCACCGAGCGTTACAACGAAGCGAAGTACGCCTACCTCGTCGAGCAGTACGAGCTCTGCGGCCTGTACTTCTTCTCGCTGCTCGAGAACGACGACCTCCGCGGCGACGCCCGTCGCCCCGAGGCGGAGTGGTTCCTCGCCGAGTGCCTCTTCATGGACGGCAACCTGAGCCCGTCGCAGGACCAGTTCCGGCGCATCGTGGACCAGGGGCAGAGCCACCCCTTCTACAGCGACAGCCTGCTCAAGCTCATCGAGCTGTACGGCCGCACCGGCGCCGTCGAGCAGTTCAACCGCTACTACAACAGCTTCGTCCGCAGCTCCCAGGACAGCAGCCCCACCGCGCTGCGCATCCGCTACGAGATGGGCAAGACGCTGTTCCGGCAGGGCAAGCTCGGGGACGCGATGGCGATCTTCGCGCCCTTCCCCATGGGCTCGACCTTCACGCCGATGGCGCGCTACTTCAGCGGGACCATCCTCGTGTCCGAGGGTCAGACCGCCGCGGAGCGGGGCGAGGACGCGATCGCGAAGCAGAAGTTCCAGCAGGCCATCACGGTCTTCAAGGAAGTCCTGACGCTGCCCATCAGCACCGACGCCCACGTGCGGGTCCAGCACCTGACGCACCTGGCCATCGCCCGCCTGCACTACGAGACCGGCGACATCCCCAAGGCCATCGGCGAGTACACCCGGATCCCTTCGGACTCGGGCGCCTACGACGACGCGCTCTACGAGATGATCTGGGCGAACATCGAAGCCGCCAGCCAGATGGTGGAAGACGACGCGTCGGCCGCGAACCCCTCCGGCAAGGAGGCGGGCATCGGCTTCGAGCGGCAGCGCAAGTACGAAGAGGCCCTGCGCGCCATCGAGATCTTCAACCTCGCGTTCCCCGACGACCCGCGCGACTCCGCCCTGCGCCTGCTCGCCGGCCACGTGCGCGTGCGCATGGAGAACTACGACGGCGCCATCACGCACTACGAGCACGCCGCCGGCCACTTCCGTGAGCTGAAGGGCCAGGTCGACGCCATCGTCACGTCGGGCGCCGACTCGATGGTCTACTTCAACCAGCTGGTCGACGACGAGTACGTCGCCGAAGCGGACCTGACGGTCCCCCGCTCCGCCCGCCAGCAGGCCCAGCGGGACGAGAAGGTGGCCGTCGCCGTGGACGTCGCCGGCGACCTCTACCGGCAGCAGTCGGACATCGATCAGGCCAGCGACCGGCTCGACATCCTCGAGGAGGCGCTCTTCGCCAACGAGGGCAAGGGCCTCATCCAGACCTACCGCATCCACCGGCAGCAGCTGGCCAGCGCCGAGGGCGCGATGCTCCTGCTGCGCAACCGGCTGATCCAGGTCGAGATGAACTGGCTGGACGCGAACCTCACGGGGGGCTCCCGCAGCGCCCTGGAGACCATCGCTCGGCAGCAGGACACGGCAGGCCAGGCGGCCACGGACCTGTCGAGCCGGCGCCAGGATGCCATCGAGCGCCAGGAGGTCTTCAACCTCCAGGCCCAGGCCGTCCAGACGCGGCTCTATCACATCGAGCTCGCCGTCAGCGATCTCCGCGGCCGCCTCACGGCCATCGAGGAGTACCTGGTTGACGCCCGCTCCCGCGGCGAGCGCTCGCGGGAGGAGGAGATGGAAGCCCGCGGCCAGATCGAGCGCGAGCGGGATCAGCTCCAGACCACGCTCGATGAGATGGTCGAGCTGCGCAAGCGCGTCGAGCCCCGGGTCCTCACGGCCCGCCTCGCCGCTCAGGCTCTGGGCACGGATGAAGAGAACGAGGCGCGCGAGGACACCAGCGACGCCATCCAGTCCGTCGAGTCCCGGCTCGGTGGCATGCGGGGCAGCGCCAGCGGTGGCTCCGACTTCTTCCGGCGCCTCGACGGCGCCCGCTCGCGCCTGCTCGACCTCGAGCGGGTGACGGTCGAAACGCAGGACCTCATGGATCGCGCCGAGTCCAAGGAGCTGACTGACATCCGCAAGGAGGTCGACTTCCAGCGCCGCACCGTCGGCACGCTCTTCGAAGAGGGTGAGGTCGTGGACGGGGACAACACGCGGGTCAGCGGCCGCATCGGTCGCCAGGCCTTCGTCGACGTCGCCGCCTTCTACGAGGACATGCTGACTCGCGCCGACATGGGCGTCATCGACGTCTACTGGTACCGCAAGGAGTCCACGAGCAAGCGCAAGAAGGACCTGGCGCGGGAGAAGAACCGCCGCCTCCGCGCCCTGCAGGACGCCTTCTCTGACGTGTTGGAGGAGCGGTGATGATTCGCCTTCTCCTGCTCGCCCTCATCGCGCTGCCCTCGGTGGCCTCGGCGT
>JAJDAI010000476.1 GCA_029261955.1 Deltaproteobacteria bacterium
GCGGCCTGCGCGTCGAGGTAGCGCTCGGGCGTGCCGACGTCGTGGAAGAAGAGCTCCGGGCCGACGACCTGGGCCCGGATCGTCGCGCCGGCGCGCAGCAGCGGCGCGTAGCCCTGACGCACGATGCAGGACTCGGTTCCGTCGGGCGGCAGGCTGGCGAGCACGCTGGGATCGATGACGTGCACGCCGCAGAAGACCGTGGCCTGCGCCGCGGCGACGTCCTCGTCCGTGACGCCGGGGGGCCGGCCGCCACCGGGGGTGTCGATGACCCGCCCGTCGGGCGTGACCCGGATGTTGTTGTAGCGGTGGGCGTCGGGGTGGGCGACGCAGAGCAGCGTCGCGACGGCGTCGTGCTGCTGGTGCTCGGCCCACAGCGCGGGCAGGTCCATGCCGACGATCGCGTCCCCGTTGAGCAGCAGGATGGGCCCGCGCCCCCGGATCTGCGGCTCGATGCGCCGCAGCGCGCCGCCCGTGCCCAGGATGTCCGGCCCCTCCACCGACCAGCGCAGCCGCATGCGGAGCAGCCGCCGCTGCACCCAGGCGTCCAGCGTGGCCTGGAGCCGCTCGGCGTGGTGGAAGGCGTTGACGTGCACGTCCCAGCAGCCCGCCGCGTAGAGCTGGATCAGCGGGTGGCCGATGAGCGGCCGGCCGAGCACCGGGATGGTCGGCTTGGGCACGTGGTCGGTGAGAGGCCGCAGGCGGGTGCCGAAGCCGGCGCCGAGAACGAGGGCGGGAACGTCGCTGAGGAGCTGCTCGGAGGTCATGCCGGAGACTAAAGCACCCAGGTCGGGACTGCATCGCCTCGGCCGGGTTCGGCCGCGCCGGCCATACTGCCGCCATGCGCTCGCTCCTCGCCCTGGTCCTGCTCTGCGCCTGCACCGCTGCGGGTGACGACGACGACAGCGGCGTCGTGCCCGACGAACCGACGCCCTGGCCGCTCGACGCCCACCTCGAGCAGCTGCCCACCCGCACCTGCGCCGGGGAAGCGGGCTGGACCGAGGTCGCCGAGGAGCGGGGCGTCTCCTTCTTCTCCCCCAAGCCCGAGGAGCCGCCGCAGTGGATCTTCGACCGCCTGCTCGGCGGCGGCCTGGTGGTCAGCGACCTGACGGGGGACCACGCACCCGACCTCGTCTTCAGCGCCCCCTTCGGCGAGAACCGCATCTACATCAACGACGGCGCCGGCCACTTCGAGCCCTGTGAGGACGACGTGCCCTGGGGCGCGCGCACCCAGTCCCTCTCCGCGGTGGACATCGACGGGGACGGCCTTCGGGACCTGGGCCTGCTGGACGCCGAGGGCGTGCGCCTCGTGCGCAACCTGGGCGACTGCCGCTTCGGCGAGCCCGTCACCCTCATGGCCCTCGACCACGTCGACTACCGCCCCATGGGGCTGGCCTGGACCGACTTCGACGGCGACGGCCTGCTCGACGTGCACGTCGCCATGCGCACCGCCGCGCCCTCGGTGGACGAGGTCATCAACCTGCCCGGCCCCGATCGGCTCTACCGCGGTCTGGGCGGCTGGGCCTTCGAAGAGATCACGAAGCGCCTGGGCGACCCCATCGACGGCAGCGGCCACGCCTTCGTCGGCTCCTGGATGGACGCCGACGACGACGGCGACCTCGACCTGCATGTCACCAACGACCACGGCGAGGCGCTCATCCCCAACCGGCTCTGGCTGCAGGACGAGGGGGCCTTCACCGAGGCCTCCGAGGAGCTCGGCTTCGACCTCCAGACCAACGGCATGGGCGCCGCCTGGGGCCAGCTCGAGCCGGGTGGTCCCTGGGTGCTGGGCGTGTCCGACACGGCGGACATGCACGTGCTCCGCCGCGACGAGGGGGGGCCGGCGGTCGAGGTCACGCAGGCCTGGGGCCTCACGATGGAGGTGCCCATCGAGATGAACACCTGGGCCGTGGAGCTGGAGGACCTCGACCACGACGGCGTGCTCGAGCTGATCTTCGCCTGGGGCTGGAAGGAGTACGACTTCGACGAGCCCGTGCGCGCCGTGCGCGTCTGGCGCTGGACCGGCTCCGGTCTGGAGCAGGACGGGATGCTCTCCGCCGGCACGCTGCGGCAGAGCGCGCGGGGGGTGGCCCCGGTGGATCTGGACGGGGACGGCACCCTCGAGCTGGTGGTCAGCAGCGCCTTCTTCGACGCCAGCATCCAGCGCGGCCCCTGCGCTGCGGGGGCCTGGATCGAGGTCGGGCTGGTCGGTCCGCCGGGAAACCGGGACGGGCTCGGCGCCCGCGTGCAGGTCGAGGTGGACGGGCGCACCTGGTGGCGGCGCATCGGGATCGGCAGCACGGGCGTGCACACCGCGCGGCAACCCGTGGCGCACTTCGGCCTCGCGGACGCGGACGCCGTCGATCGCCTGACGGTCATCTGGCCCGACGGCAGCGTCGACAACTACGCGGACCTGCCCGTCGGCCTCCGCCTGCGCGTGCACAAGGAGCTGTAGGTCAGCTCCGGGCGGCCTCGAAGAACGCGGTCAACAGCTCGGGGTCCAGCACCCCGTCGCGGCGCACCCCCGTGCAGAGGTCGAGCCCGAACGCCCCCACCCGCCGGCGCGCCTCGGCGACGTTGTCCGCCCGCAGCCCGCCCGCCAGGAAGACCGGCACGTCCACGGCTTCGACGATGGCCGCGCTGACCGCCCAGTCGTGGGTCTTGCCCGTCGCGCCCAGCTGCTCCGAGTCCCCCCCGAGCACCGCGGAGTCCAGGACCAGGGCGTGGGCCGCCACCTGAGCCTCGCGTGCGCCTGCGAGCGCCTCCGTTCCGGTGACGTGCACCACTTGGAGCAGCCGCAGTCCGGGAAACTTTTCCCGCAGACCGAGCCGCACATCGACCGTCGTGGAGCGCACCAGCTGGAGCGCCTGGGGGCGGCAGCGGCGGACCTGTTCGGCGATGGCGTCGAGCTCCGTCAAGCCGGTCAGCAGGACGGAATCCGCGCCCGGCGGCACGCCTTGGATCAAGGCCTGGATTCGATCCTCGTCGATCACGCCCAGCCCGCCGAGCGGCGGCGCGACGAAGCCCAACAGGTCGGCGCCCGCCGCCAGCGCGCGCTCCACTTCGAGCTCCGAACAGATGCAGCAGATCTTGATTCTGGGTCGCATCGGGTCCCCGTCGGGTGGGTTCGGACTGCCGGCGCGACTTGCTCTCGGCACCCGCTCCGGGGCAGCATACCTAGGCGGAGGTCCGCGTCTGGAGGGGCGACGGGGCCCGAAGGAGCAAGATGAGGGTCGTGACTGTTGGCGGGGTTCGCCCCGAGTTGATCAAGCTCGCCCCGCTCGTGCCGGCGCTCGCCGAGCGCTTCGAGCACACCTACCTGTTCACCGGGCAGCACTACTCGTCGAACATGGTGCAGGTCTTCGTGGACGAGCTCGCGGCGCAGGCGCCCGATCGCTACCTGGCCGTGGGCACCTCGGACACCGACGCCCTCACCGAGGCGACGACGGAGTGCCTCCGCGAGCTGAAGCCGGACGTCGTGCTGGTCTACGGCGACACCAACTCGACGCTCGCGGGCGCGCACGCGGCCCAGGCTGTCGGCGCCGTGCTCATCCACATCGAGGCCGGCATCCGGTCCTTCGATCGCACGATGCCGGAGGAGCTGAACCGCGTCATCGTCGACAAGATCGCGGCCATCAAGCTCGCGCCGACGGGGCTGGCGACCTGGTTCCTGGAGGCCTTCGAAGGCTACGACCGCGCCACCTGCCCCGTGGTGGGCAACCTGGCCGTCGACGCCTTCCTGCGCCACCGCGACCTCGTCATGGCCCGCCCGGTGCACCCCGCGCTGGTCGGCGAGTCCCGCTACGCCGTGATGACCCTGCACCGCCAGGCGACCGTCGACGTGCCCGAGGTCTTCGGCCGCGCGCTGGCCGAGCTGGGCGCGCTGGACATGCCCATCCTCTTCCCGGTGCACCCGCGCACGGCGAAGCGGGTCGAGGAGTTCGGCCTGAGCTGGCCCGCCAACTTCCGCGTGGTCGAGCCCATGGGCTACCTCGACTTCGGCCGCGCCATGGCCGGGGCGAGCATCC
>JAJDAI010000477.1 GCA_029261955.1 Deltaproteobacteria bacterium
TGGGGTCTGACCCCATCCAGCCCAGAGTGTCCGGTTCAGGGCAGGGCGGCGTGGTAGGTGACGCGGTGCACGGGGCGGCCGGCGCGCAGGGCGTAGGCGAGGCCGGCGGGCACCGAGACGCCGGACCAGCGGAGCTCCTGGAAGCCGTCGTAGAGGGTCAGCGGACGCAGGAGCGACACCGGGATCTTCGTCATCGCCTTCAGCATCGGGGGCGGGATCCGGCCCACGACGCCGAGGCGGAAGAGGGCCGAGAGCGACTCGAAGGCGGCGCGGTCCTCGACGCAGACGGCGCGCATCGAGCCCTTGGTCGCCTCCTCCATGTCGTCGGGCAGGCCGCGCTCGACCGCGTCCAGGTGCATCGCGGAGCCGGGCATGGGCCAGGCGAGCGTGGCGCGCACGCGGTCGGCGCCCATCTCCTGGTTCAACCTGACCGTCTCCAGGGCGTCGTCGAGGGTCTCGCCCGGGAAGCCCAGCATGTTGAAGGTCTGGACCTGGATGCCGGCTTCTTTCAAGCGGGCCACGGCGGCGCGGATCACCTCGGTCTCCGTGGGGCGGCCCAGGGGGCCATGGCGCAGCGCGTCGACGCCCGACTCGACCCCGAGCCCCACCAGCCGAGCCCCCGCGCGTGCCAGCAGGCCGGCGTTGCGCGGCGTCATCGTCTCGGGGCTGGAGTTGCAGGAGAAGGGCACGCCGATCTCGCTGGGCCAGCGCTCCGCGAACTCCTCCAGCCAGCCGATCTTGGGCAGGAAGAGGTCGTCGCAGAAGTGCACGCGCTCGAGCGGCCATTGGCGCTGCACGGCGAGGACCTCGGCGATGACGCGGTCCACCGACTTGCGCCGCACGCCCCGCTTGGCGTCCTGGTGCATCGCCCGCAGGGGCGCCGCGTAGCAGTAGCCGCAGGCGTGGATGCAGCCGCGGCCGCTGGCGAAGCGCTTCCAGGGGAAGGCTCCCAGGAAGGGGTAGCGGTCGAAGTAGAGGCCGCGGTGCGGCAGGGGGCGGCCATCCAGCGAGGGGAACTCGCCGACCTCCTTCGTCCTCAGCTCGCCGTCGAACCAGACGCCGCCGGGCAGGTCCGCGATCCCCACCCCATCCACGAAGGCCGGCAGCGAGTCGTCCAGCTCGCCGCGGATCCCGATCACCTCATCCCGAACCGCCAGCGCGCGCAGCAGCAGCTCCGGTTCGAAGGTGATCCCGGTGCCGACCAGGACGATCGGAATCCCCTTGGGCAGGCGCCCCAGCACGTCCATGAGCCAGGGCTCGCCGAGCATCGCGGCCTGCACGATCAGCAGCTCGGGATCCCAGCGGCGCACGACGGCGGCCAGGCGCGGCTCGTGTCGATCCAGGAACAGGCGGGGGCGGTGGCCTCGATTCAGCAGCGCACCGCTGACGTCCGCCAAGGCCAGGGACTCGTCGACGGCGCGGGCCTGGATGAACGCGAGCCTCATCCTGGCCTCGCCAGCAGGCGCCGTGCGGCGACCGCCGCCGTCCTGAGCATGGCCACCCGTGAGCGGGGCTCGCGCAGGAACCGCCGACCGAAGCGCCCCACGATCCGCGGCCGGGCCCAGAAGCGCCGCTGCAGATCCCGCTGCGCCGCCAAGGCCTCGTCCTCGCTGAGCACGCCGTTGTCCAGCACCGCGCTGCGCAGGAAGCGGTAGCGGCTCCAGTCGTCGGTCCTCAAAGCACCCTCCAGCTTGGCCTCGTCGTACATGCGGGTGCCGGGGTAGGGCGTGCAGATGCTGACCTGGAGCTGGTCGGGGTCGAGCCGCCGGATCAGCTGCCAGGTGGCGCGCACCCCGTCCTGCCCTTCGCCCGGCGCGTTGACCATCGCGAGCGCCATCGTCTCGAGCCCGGCCTCGTGGGCTTCGTCGAAGGCGCGGATGATCTGTTCGCGGCTGACGTTCTTCTGGAGGCGCTTGAGCCCCTGTCGCGTGCCGCACTCGATCCCGAGCTCGACGCGCTGGCAGCCAGCTCCCTTGAGGGTGTCGAGCAGGCGGCGGTCCACGCGATCCACTCGGGTCAGGCACTGCCAGCCGATCCGCTTGTGCAGGCCCCGTCGGATCAGGGCCCCGCAGAGGTGCTGCACCCAGCCGGCCTGCCACGTGAAGGTGTCGTCGACGAAGTTGATCCAGTCGGCGCCGTCGGCGACCAGGTCCTCGATCTCGTCGGCGACCGCCTCGGGATCGCGGCGGCGCACCTGCTGCCCGAACATGTTCGGCACCAGGCAGTAGGAGCAGGGCGCGGGGCAGCCGCGGGTCGCCACGACGGTCTGGGCGTGCGAGCTGTCCGGGGAGCGGTAGACCCCGCGGGGCAGCAGGTGCCGGGCGGGTCGGGCCAGCGAGTCCACGTCGGGGGGCGCAGGCACGTCGAGGTCGACGCGCACGGTCTCGCCGTCCCGCCAGGCGAGCCCGGGGATCCCCTCCAGCGACTCCCCGGCCTTCAGCCGCTTCACGAGCTCGACGATGCGGCCCTCGGCCTCCCCCGCGACGGCGACGTCGAACTCGGGGAAGTCCACCAGCGTGCGCTCGGGCATGGCGGAGGCGTGCGGGCCGCCCACGGCGACTGGCCCGGCGTAGCCCCGGATCCGCAGCTGCCCGACCACGCGCGCGCAGCGATCGACGGTCGGCGTGCTCGCGGTGAAGCCCACCACCTGCGGGTTGAACTCGAGGATGCGGTCGGCGATGGCCCCGACGTCCAGGCGCTCGGCGTTTCCGTCCACCAGCGCGACGTGCTCGCTGGCGTCCAGCAGCGCCCCCGCGAGGTAGGCGATCCCCATGGGCGGACCGAC
>JAJDAI010000478.1 GCA_029261955.1 Deltaproteobacteria bacterium
GAGTCGTCGTCGTCCGCCGAGTCGTCGTCGTCCGGAGTGGCGTCGTCGTCATCCGCCGAGTCGTCGTCGTCCGGCGTCGCGTCGTCGTCGTCGCTCGCCGAGTCGTCGTCGTCGGCCGGAGTGGAGTCGTCGTCGTCCCCGGTCGCGTCGTCGTCGTCCGCGGCGTCGTCGTCGTCGCCGAAGGGATCGTCGTCCTCTGCGCCCACGATGCCGTCGACACCCTCCACGCATCCGAAGGAGAAGAGGAGCAACAGCAGAAGCAGGAGGGTGCGCATCGAATCCAGCTTCACCTGCGCAGGGTGCGCAGCACCAGGGCAGTCGCGAGCACGCTCAGCGCCGTCATCGTCCCGTAGAGGGGCAGGGTGCCCATCCGCTCGACCACCAGGGCTGCGATGCCGAGCGCCAGCAGCGGCCCCAAGCCGAAGTTGGTGGCCATCAACAGGGACTGCGCCGAGTTCCGCAGCTCCTTGGGGGCCTCCTGCGCCAGGAGCGCGATCACGCCGATCCACCAGGCCCCGAAGCTGAAGCCGTGCAGCAGCTGCGTGACCGCGAGCACCGCGGGCGTCGTCGCCACGGCGGTGATGAAGTAGCGCGGGATCCCCGCCCCGACCCCGACCGCCACCAGCGTCCGCGCGCCGAAGCGAGCCAGCAGGAAGGGCGAGGCGGCCATGACCGCGACCTCGGCCCCGACCCCGAGCATGAAGCCGGCGCTCGCCACGCTCGGCGGCAGGCCCAGGCCGTCGACGTGCACCGCGAAGTAGTAGTCGTGCCCGCCGCTGGTGAGGCCGTGCAGGATGGCGACGATGCCCAGGGGCATCAGCGTGCGGTGCCCCAGCAGCGGCCCGATCTTCGGCCGCAAGTTGGCCTCCTCGGGGCGGGGCAGGGACGGCAGCCAGAAGGTCAGCACGCAGGCGCCGCCGAGCAGGACCGCGGTCGCGACCAGCGGCGCCCGCCAGCAGTCCTCGACCATCGAGCCGACCGCGAAGACCGCGCCGATGAACGCCATCGAGCCCCACATGCGCACCCGCCCGTAGGCCTCGGGCACGGTGCCCAGGGACTGCACGGTCAACACGTCCACCAGCGGCATCAAGGGGGCCCGGCACAGCGCGAGCAGGGCCAGCGACGGCACGAGGAACCGCCAGTCCGGCGTCGCGGCCGCAGCGACCACCGACACCGCACACAGCCCGGCCGCCACCCGGAGCACCCCGTCGGGGCGCCCGGTGCGGTCTGCCACCCAGCCCCAGAGCGGCCCCGAGGCGAGGAATCCCAGGGGGAACAGCAGCATCAACAAGGCGGCCGACGTGGCCGACGCCCCCGCCCTTCCCAGCGCGAGCGCTAGAAAAGGATGAAGCGCGCCAATGGATCCGATGGCCAGCACGTACCAGAGGACGAGCTTGCGTCTGACGGCCGCGTTCATGGCCGCGGACCATAGACGTTCACACGAGACTCGCGGGTGCGGTCCTCAGCCAGGGAGGCAGGATCCGGATGCGCGTAGCGCCGCAGGCTGACTGAGAGCGAGCGGCGCAATCACAGGGAGAGAAGACGATGACGGAACCCACGAAGCGCACCTTCACCGAAGAGATCGAAGTCGCGGGCACGGAGCTGGTGACCTTTCTCAAGGACCTCGTCGACAAGGGCAACGCCCGGCGGGTCGTGATCCGCAACAAGCAGGACCGGGTGCTGCTCGAGATCCCGCTGACCGCAGGCGCCGTGATCGGCGGCGCGGTGGCCATCGGCGCGCCCGTGCTGGCGGCGGTCGGCGCGATGGCGGCCTTGATCAGCGAGGTGAAGCTGGAGATCGAGCGGGACGAGGAGGTCACCGCCGAGCTGGTCGAGCCCGAGGAAGGCGCCGAAGAGGCTGAGAAGAAGTCGAGCCGCGACCTCTGATCCCTACTGGGGGGTGATCTCCCAGAAGACCCGGTAGAGCCCGTCGACAGGCCCGAGCGACAGCGGGCCGCGACCGGCCCAGGTCTGGTGATCGATCAGGTCCATGTCGAAGGCGCCGACGAAGTCGTCGAGGACCAGGTCCTCGTCGTAGAACTCGAAGCTGACGACATCCGAAGGCCCGAGGAGGTAGCTCGCGCTCCAGTTCCAGACCGGCTCGTAGGTGTTGTCGCGCACGAGGGACGTGTCGACGAGCGACGCGTTGGCCAGGAAGTCGAAGTAGACGTCCGGCGGCACGGTCCCGCTCAGGATGTCGGGGGCGTAGACGCCGGCGAGGCTGAGCAGGTCGTTGAAGTCGGACGCCGAGGGGGCGACCGCTTCCAGGTCGCTGATGCCGTCGAGCAGGTCCGTGGGGATGTTGCCGGCCCAGTCCCAGGGCGCCCCCGCCGCGCTGCGCCAGGGGATGATCTGGGCCGAGCTGAGCTCGAACTCGAAGGTGTCCGTCCAGTACGCGCAGCAGTCGACCTCCAGGGGGTCGGCGGTGCAGAAGCTGTACTGACCGAGGCACTCGCAGCCGCCCTGGCCGTCCGACTGGGCGTTCCAGCCGCAGACCAGGGGCACGGGTGTGGAGTCGTCGTCGTCCCCGGTGGCGTCGTCGTCATCGGCCGTGGTGTCGTCGTCGTCCGCTGCGTCGTCGTCGTCCGCTGCGTCGTCGTCATCGACGGCGTCGTCGTCATCGGCCGCATCGTCGTCATCGGCCGCATCGTCGTCGTCCGCTGCGTCGTCGTCGTCCGCCGCGTCGTCGTCGTCCGCTGCGTCGTCGTCGTCCGCTGCGTCGTCGTCGTCCACCGAGTCATCGTCGTCCACGACGTCGTCGTCGTCCGCCGGAGCCGAGTCGTCGTCGTCCCCGCCACCACCGCCGCCGCGATTCCCCCCGCAGGCCGGGAAGATCAGAAGCAAGGCCAGAAGGAACAGGGTCGATCGCATGTCGGCCAGGGTACGAGTCCATCGAAGCTGTCACAATGCTGCGATGCGCTGGCTGCTGGTTGACTCGATCGACGTTGTCGTGCCCGGCGAGCGCATCGCCGGACGCGCGGTCGTCGAACTCCCCGACACCCTGGTGGGCGACCACTTCCCGGGCTTCCCGGTGACGCCGGGCGTCATCCTGGTCGAGATCGCCGCACAGCTCTGCGGCAAGCTCGTCGAAGCGACGGTCTGGGAGCGGAAGCAGGTCTGGGTCTTCCCCATCCTGTCCATCGTCCAGGACGCGAAATTCCGCGCCTTTGTGCCCCCGTCCAGCACCGTCGAGCTCGACGCGAAGCTGCTGGAGATCCGGCCCGAGTCGGCCATGTGCCGCGCCACGGTGAAGATCGGCCCGCGGCGGCACGTGACGATGAAGCTGGTCTTCGTCTTCGACCCCGAAGGCGCCTCCGCCGACGGGGACCGGGACTTCCTGGAGGCCTACGAGCGCAACGAGCTGCGGCGCATGGGCTCGCCCTGGGTGCCCGGCCCCGGTCCCGCCGATCCGCCCGAGGGCTGGGAAGCGCGCTGGGACGAGCTGAAGGACCGGCTGCCCCGCCAGCCGCCGGTGCCGCGCCTGTGAACGTGGTCGTGACCGGCCTGGGCGCCGTGACCCCGGTGGGGCAGGACGCGCCCTCCACCTTCGCGGCGCTGCTCGCGGGGCGAAGCGGGGTGCGCGGCATCGAGCACTTCGACGCCTCGGGCTTCGACACGCGCTTCGCGGCGCAGATCCGGGAGCTCCCGCTGCTCGAGGGCAAGTGGGCCGCGACGGACTGGGACGCCGCCGAGCTGCTGGACCGCAAGACCCGGCTGCTGCTGACCTCGACGCGCGAGGCGCTGGAGACGGCCGGGCTGATGTCCTTCCCCGACCCGGACCGCGTCGCGGTCTGCGTGGGCAGCGAAGGCGGGCGCAAGCTGCTGGAGGAGGTCGCCGTCCGCGCCCGCGAGTACAACCCCGACCCCACGCTGGAGCGCGCCGCCTACGCCCTGCCGAGGGGCGAGTGGGCGAAGACCCGCTCGGGTCACCCGGCGCGCATCCTGGCCACCATCGCCGGCGCGCGGGGCCCCGTGCGCAGCGTCTGCACCGCCTGCACCTCCGCCGGCGGCGCCATCGCCGAGGCGCTCTACCTGCTGCGGGCTGGCCACGCCGACATCGCGCTGGCGGGTGGCACGGACACGCTGGTCGAGGCCTTCATGGTCTCGGGTTTCTCGCTGCTGGGCGCGCTGTCGACCCGCAACGACGACCCGGTCGGCGCCTCGCGGCCCTTCGACAAGGAGCGGGACGGCTTCGTGCTGGGCGAAGGCTCGGGGATGCTGATCCTGGAGACCGAGGAGCACGCGCGGCGCCGAGGCGCCCCGATCCTCGGCCGCCTGCTGGGCGCCGGCCTGTCCAACAACGCCTACCGCATCACCGACTCGCCGCCCGACGGCACGGGGCCGCTGGTGTCGATGAACGCGGCCATCGCGGACGCGGGGATCCGGCCGGAGGAGGTCGGCTACATCAACGCGCACGGCACCTCGACGCTGATGAACGACCTGAGCGAGACGCGGGGCATCCGGCGGGCCTTCGGGGCGCACGCGGACGAGCTGCTGGTGACGTCCACGAAGTCGATGATCGGGCACCTGGTCGCCGCCTGCGGCGCGGTCGAGGCCGTCGTCACCCTGCTCAGCCTGCGCGAGCAGATGGTGCACCCGACGCTGAACCTGCAGACGCCCGACCCCGAGTGCGACCTGGACTACGTGGCCGGCGTGGCCCGGCCGGTGCCGGGGCTGAGCGTGGCGCTGTCCAACTCCTTCGGCTTCGGCGGCTGCAACGCCACCCTCGTGCTGGGGGCGCCGTGATCGGCATCGTCAGCACGGGGATCGCCTGCCCGCTGGCATTGGGGGTCGCGCCCACGGTCGAACGTTGGCTCGCGGGGGACTCCGGCCTCGTGGACAACGACCGCTGGCCGACGGACTGGTTCGTGCGCGGCGACGCGGGGCTCGTGCCCGACTTCAAGCCGCGGAAGCAGCTGCCGGACCGCAAGGCCGTGAAGCTGATGAGCCGGGAGTCGCAGCTGGCGGTGTGGGCCGCGGTCGAGGCCGCAGGCCCGAAGGCGGGAGCCCGTTTCGGGATCGACCCCGCCCGCTTCGGTGGCTTCGCGGCGGCGGGCTACGAGGTCAGCTCGCTGGACGAGAGCGAGGAGATGCTCGCGCTCGCGCGGGACCCGGCCGATCCCCGAGCCCTCTCCCTGAAGGAGCTCTTCGGCCCGGCCCGGGACGCCTACTCGCCCCTGGCGCCGCTCAAGATCCTCCCCAACATGGCGCTGTTCCACGCCGCCTCGACCCTGGATCTGCGGGGACCGCACCTGTCCCTCGGAAGCTCGGCCGCGGCCGGCCTGGCGGCCCTGGGCGAAGCGGTCGAGGCCCTGCAGCACGACGAAGCCGACGCGGTGCTCGTGCTGGGCAGCGACGCCCAGACCGAGGTCTTCCGAGCCCACCAGGCCACGGAGGCCGGCGTGATCGAGCACCTGGCCCCGGCCGAGGGCGCCGGCGCGGTCGTGGTCGCCGAGGGCGGCGTCGCGATCCTGGGCTGGTCGGTCGGCCAGGAGCTCCCGCCGCATGAAGACCCCCGCGAGGCGAGCGGACGCATCGTGCACGGCGAGGCGCGCGCCCGGATCTACGCCGAGGCGATGAAGCAGGCGGGGCTCACGAGCGTCGACCTCGCGCTGGCGGACCTGTGGGGCTGGCCCGAGCGCGACGAGCACGAACGACGCGCCCTGCCGCACGTCGACCGGGCCGCCTCGACCCGCATCCGCATGGGCTGGCTGGGCGCTGCGGGGGGCATCATCGACGTCGCCCTGGCCAGCGAGCTCATCCGCGGAGGACACGCGGACACCGTGATCGTCACCGCCTCGGGCATCGCCGGCGACGTCGGCGCCGTGGTCCTGGGGCCGGCACGATGAGGGAGGTCTGGGTCACCGGGCTCGGCATCGCGTGTGCCCTGGGCACGGACGTGGAGACCGTGGCGGAAGCGCAGCGCGAAGGCCGCAGCGGCGCGGGGCCGATGTCGGGCGCCTTCGACACCTCGAACTTCGAGGTGAAGACCGCTTGTCGCGTGAAGGGCTGGAACCTGGGCGCGGCGCTCGGAGCCGATCTCGCGGCCCCGCTGCTCGGGCGCGCCGACCGCAAGGCGGAGTTCGGCTGGTACGCCGCCGTCTCGGCCCTGCGCGACGCCTTCGGGGACGACGCGGCCGCCGAAGCGGCGCTGCGATCGGCGGGCCCCCGCGCCGGCGTGCACCTCGCCAGCGGCCTGGTCTCCACCCCGGTCGAAGAGGCGGAGCGGGACCTGCTGCCGCACTTCAGGGGCGACCGCTACGACCACGGCAGCGGCGCCACCGCCCTGCGGGACTCCAGCCCCTACCGCGCGCGCCACTTCACGGACCGCGTGAACACGCTCATCGCCCGGCGCTACGGCGTCGGAGGCCCCTCGCTCGTCAACCACGGGGCCTGCGCGGCCGGCGCGGTGGCGGTCGGTCTGGGGGCCCGCTGGATCCGCCGGGGACGCTGCGACGTCGTGGTCGCGGGCGGCTACGAGTCGATGATCCATCCCTTCGGCGTGCTGTCCTTCCAGATGCTGGGCGCCCTGTCCGAGCGGACCGACTGCAGCCCCACCGAGGTCTCGCGGCCCTTCGACGTGAGCCGGGACGGCTTCGTGATCGGCGAGGGCGGCGCGGTGCTGGTCCTGGAGGACGCCGAGCGCGCACGCGCACGGGGGGCGCGCTGCTGGGGCCGGGTCCTGGGCCTCGGCACCTCGCTGGACGCCTACCGCATCACCGCGCCGCCGCCCGACGGCTACGGCGCCATCGCGGCCATGCGCGGCGCCCTGAAGGAAGCGGGCCTGGACCGCTCGGCCATCGACTACATCAACGCGCACGGCACCGGCACACCGCTCAACGACTCGGCGGAGACGGCCGCGGCGAAGGCGCTCTTCGGGGACCGCTCCCAGGCGCCTCCGATGTCGTCCAGCAAGGGCGGCCTGGGCCACGCGGTCGCCGCGGCGGGCGCGGTGGAGGCGGTGCTCTGCCTGCTCGCGATGCGCGACGGGATCCTGCCCCCGACCCTGAACCTGCACCGGCCCGACCCGGCCTGCGACCTGGATCACGTGCCCCTGACCGCCCGCGACGCCTCCCCGAAGCACGTGCTGAGCAACTCCTTCGGCTTCGGCGGAGTCAACGGCTCGCTGGTCCTGGGGGCGCCCACATGAGCGCGCGCATCGCCGCGGTCGGCGCCGTCGGGCCCTTCGGGGTCGGCTTCGGCTCGCTGCAAGGCTGGCTGGCCGACGGCATGCCCTTGGGCATCCGCCCCATCGAGCACCTGGACGAGGCCTGGCTGCCGGTCAGCGAAGGCGGCTGCGTGCCGGGCTGGGACCGCAAGACGGCGCGCTCGCTGCTGCCCGACCGCAAGTCCTTGAAGCTGATGACGCGGCCGGTGCAGATCGGCGTCGCGGCGGCCATGGAGGCCTGGCCCGCGGGCACGGCGGAGGACATCGTCGCCTCGCGCCGGGGCATGTACGTGGGCGCGGCGGTCGCCGTGGACGAGAACTGGACCTTCCGGGAGCCCATCGACGCCTCGGTCGGGCCCGAGGGCTTCACGATGGTCCGCTTCGCGAGCGCGGGGCACGACGTGCTCGACCCGCTCTGGCTCGTGCGCGGGCTGTCCAACAACGTGCTGGCCTTCT
>JAJDAI010000479.1 GCA_029261955.1 Deltaproteobacteria bacterium
AGGCGGGCCTGCGCTCGCTGCCGCCCGTGTCCCAGGTCCCGCAGGATCGAGGCGAGGATGGCCCGGTCCTCGTCCGAGGGATCGAGCCGCTTGAGCACGCTGGAGCCCGACGGCAGCAGGAAGGACGGCTTCTGGACCCGCGGGAATTCGCCGTCCACCAGCCCGCCCACCCAGAGCCAGGGCACGGTCAGGCCGTGCAGGTCCCGCAGGCCGATGATCTGCACGCCCTCGATCTGGGAGGGGCGGCGCCAGGTCTCGTCCCGGACCAGCTGCTCCAGGGCCTCGCGGAAGAGGGACAAGGGCGCGGCCTCGCCGGCGGGCACGGTGCTCTGGACAGCCAGCAGCGAGGCCACGACCTCGCGCCGCAGCTCCGCGGTGCGGTCCAGGGCGGCGCGGTTGTCCTCGGCCGCCTCCTCCTGACCGGGGGCCGCGGTGCGCGCCGCGATCCGGGGCACGCCGCAGGTCTCCAGCAGGGCTTCGAAGGCCTCAGCGACGGCGTCCACCGAGCCCAGATCCCGCAGATCGGCGACGCCCTGCACCAGCTGCTGGAGCGGGACGAGGTCGATGAGCGTGCTGGCCAGCTGGGTCCAGCGCCAGGCCGAGCCCTCGCCCCGCATCCGGCTGCGTGCCCGCGCCGCGATGCCGGCCGCCCAGAGGCGTGGCTGCTCGGGGGCCTCGCGGTCCGCGCCGGACTCCACCACCGCGCGGTGCACACGGTCCATGCGCGCCTTCGGGTTGCGGGGCAGGGCGTCCTGGAGGGCCTCGCGCAGGCGGGCGCGGTCCGCGCTGGAGTTGGGGAAGGCGTCCGAGGCCAGGGCCTTCAGCGCGTCCTCGTCCACGTCGCAGCGCCACTCGATCCAGTTCGAGGCGAGCAGGCCGCGCAGGCCGTCGCGCTCCACCCCGGCCTCGGCCAGGGCCAGCAGCTGGCGGACGGCGGTGACCGGCGGCGCGGTGCGCAGGTCCTCGCCCTTGTCGAGCGTGTAGGGCACGCCGTATGCGGCGAAGGCGTCGCGGATGAGCGGGACGTAGCGGTCCAGGGCGGGGAAGGCGACGAAGCAGCTGGAAGGGGAGCGGCCGCCCAGCAGTTCGACCTTGAGCTCGCGCGCCAGGGCCCGGACCTCCTGGAGCTCGCTGCCGTAGCGGCGGACGCGCAGCGGGGCCGCGATGCTCGGATCGGCGACCAGCTCGTCCGTCGTGAGGTGGTCGGCGAGGTCCAGGCTGTCGGGCTCCGCGTCCTCGACCCGCCAGTCCGCGCCTTGCGACTCCAGGCGCTGCCCCCAGCAGAGCCGCAGGTCCCGGCTCGCGCGCAGCGTCGCGTCCGAGGGCTCGCCGGGCTGGAGGAAGAAGGTGTCGGGCCCGCGCGTGCGGCCGTCGTCGGGCTCGGTGTGGATCAGCTGCGGCGCCTCGAGGCAGAGGCGGACCTCGCCGTCGGGCACCGTCGCGACGAAGGCATCGACGAAGGCGTCCAGCAGCGACCGCTCGAGGGGCTCCAGGTGCAGCAGGTCGTCGACGATGACCGTGCGCCAGCTCGCGAGGCGCCGCTCCAGGGCCGGGGGACGCCGCCCGCGCAGCGTCGCCAGCAAGGAGCGCAGGGTGTCCGGCCGGTCGGCCCAGCCCGGCGAGCGGGTCAGCGCCTCGCGCCAGGCGCCCAGGAAGAGCCAGGCGTCGTGCCGCACCGCGGGGGAGAGGCTGATGTCCTGACCCCCTCCCTGGGACTCCGAGGGGAAGTGGAAGCGCTCGGGCGTCTTCGCCAGCGGGGGCGGCTCGCGGCGCGGCCAGGCCATGCCCCAGCGCAGGGCCAGATCACCGAGGGCTTCGCGCACCCGCGGCGAGTCGGGCAGCTCGCCCCAGGCCTGCAGCTGCGGGCGGATCGCCGCGAAGACGCGGCCGGCCAGCAGGTCCCGTGCGACGCCCCGGAGCGGGGTTCGCCCATCCCCGAAGCGCGCCGCGAGATCGTCCAGGAAGAAGGCGAGGGGGTGCGCGTCGGGCAGGAAGGTGGCGGGCTTGTCGGGCTGGTCCCAGAAGGCCTGGGCCACAGCGCGCGCCTTGCGCTGCGAGGAGCACAGGTAGAGGAAGGTGGGTCGGCCGTGGGGGTCCAGGGACTCCAGCTCGGCCGTCGCCTGCCGCCGGTCGTCCCGGGTCCGGCCCGCGAGCAGCAGGACGCTCACTAGATCGAGTCCCCGGCGAGCGCCGCCCCCGGCACCCCGGCCCCACCGAAGCAGAGCTGCTTGAAGCCGCACCAGGTGCAGACCTGGCGGTCCTCGGCCATGGGGAAGTCGTCCATGTCGCCCGCGTTGTTCTCGGGGTCGCTCAGGCGGCCGCGCATCTCGGCCAGGGACTCCTTGATGGTCGCCTCGGCCCGGTCGAGCGCCTCGGGGCCCAGCTCGAACTCCTTCTGCTCGCCCTCGGCCAGGTAGACCAGCACGCCCTTGCTGCCCCCGGGCTCCACGCCCCACTTCTCGCGGGCGAAGAGGGCGTAGGTCGCGACCTGGAAGTCGTCCGCCGCGCCGGGCTTGCCGGTCTTCCAGTCCACGAGCCAGAGCAGGCCGTCGTCGGGGTGCACGAACGCGAGGTCCGGCTTCACGTAGATCGTGTGTCCGTCGATCTTGATGGAGTCCAGCACCTCGATGTTCTTGAAGGCGGAGCGGTCTGTGCGCATCAACAGGTCGGGGAATGGCCCGTCCACGAAGCCGCGCATCGAGGTGTAGACCTTCTCGGCGATGGCGTCGGTGCGCTCCTTGCTGCGGTCCGAGGGGTCCCCGTAGTAGTGCTCCCAGAGGCTGAGCTTGCGCTTGGGATCGCGCCGCCACAGGCCGTCCCGGGACTCGACCCAGCCGGTGCGCAGGCGGTCGCGCGCGGCCTTCTCCATGCGCTCGTAGGAGACCGCGCGTTTCGTGTCGCGGATCTGCTTGACCTCGGCCTCGATGAGGTCGTGCACGATGGTGCCGCCCCAGGTGGCGAAGCTGTCCTGCTTGCCCAGGCGGTAGGCGATGCGCGCCTCTTCGGGGGCGCTGCGCATCCAGCCGTACCAATGGGCGTAGTAGCGCCACCAGTAGGCGCGAAGGCATCGGTCGTAGAGCCGACGTCGGCTGGTTGACCAGGAGAACTCGTTTTTCAGGTCGGCCACGGGGCGAGGATACGTCGGCCGGGAGGCGCTTGTGGCCCCCTTCGCAATACCCCGGCCCGCACGCCGTAGAATCAAGGCAGATGAGTCCTGCCTGGTTCCTGCAGACCCTGGTCGCCGCCCCCTTCTTCGCGTCGCGGGCTTTCCTGGCGACCTTCGTCACCGCCCTCGTCGCGCGCTTCGGCGCGTCGGTGCCGTGGTTGGGCGACAGCCGCGCGGTCGAGGTCCTGGCCGGCGCTCCTGGCTGGTTCACGCACGACGTCACGCTGGTCCTGCTCGGCTTCGTGGCCTTCCTCGAGTTCGTGGCCACCAAGAACACCGACGCGCGCCGGATGATGGACAGCGCCGACTCCTGGATGAAGGCCGGCCTGAGCCTGCTCGTCAGCCTGGCCATCCTCAGCCCCTCGGACGCCGCGCTCTTCGCGCCCCAGACGATGGGCATCGGCGAGGCCCTGGTCGCGCTGTTCCCCGCCGCGCTCGTGCTCGGCCTGGCCCAGATGCGCGGCCGCTTCTTCTCTTTCCTGGGGGACGTCGACGAAGCCGACGACATGGGCCTGCAGCGCCTGCTGCTCTGGGCCGAAGACGGCTGGGTGGTCTTCGGGCTGTCATTCGCCGCCTTCTTCCCGCTGCTGGCCCTGGTGGTCTTCGTGCTGACCCTCGCCGTGCTCGCGGCGGCCCAGCGCGGCGCGACCTGGCTGGACGCGAAGCGGCGCGACACCTGCGCGGTCTGCGGCCACCTCCACCACCCGACGGCGCCGCACTGCTCCTCGTGCCGCACCCCGCTGGAGGAGCCCGCTGCCGTCGGCGTCTTCGGCCAGGCCGCGTCCTCGACCGCCCGCGACCGCGACGCGCACCCGCTGGACCTCGTCAGCCGCAAGCGCTGCCCCTTCTGCGCGGAGCGCCTGGTGGGGCGAGGCCCGTCGCTGACCTGCGCGGACTGCGGCACCACGACCTTCGCGAGCCACCGGGACCTGGAGCGCTACCTCACGCACCTCGACCGGCAGCTGCCCAAGACCATGCTGGTCTGCTTCGCCTTCTCGGCCGTGCCGCTGCTCGGCATCGTGCCGGCGGTGATCTACTACCGGCTCTCGCTGGTCTCCGGCGTCGCGCGCTACGTGCCGCCCGCCAGCAACATGGCGACCCGCTGGACGGTGCGCCTCGTCAACATCGTGCTGATCTGCGGCCAGCCCATCCCGATCCTCGGGGCCTTCCTGCTGCCGCTGATGGCCGGCACGAACTACGCGCTCTACCGCCGGGCCCTGCTCCGCGCCGCAAGATGAAAACCCGGGTGTCTGACACCAGCGTTTGCAGATGAAAACCCGGGTGTCTGACACCGGAGTTTTCACGGCGCGTTCAGGAACTCCAGCAGCACCCGGTTGAACTCCGCGGCGTGCTCCAGGTTGGGCGCGTGGCGGGCGTTCTCGATGACGTGCAGGGGGGCGCCGAGGCGCTCTTGCAGGCGGCGGCCGATCTCCAGGGGGAAGACGGGGTCCTCGTCGCCCCAGATCAGCAGGGTCGGCACCTTCAGGTCGCGGGCCCGCAGGCGCAGGTCGTCCATCTGGCCGACGACGGTCTCCAGCAGCGCGACCTTCTCCTCGCGGTGCGTGCCGTAGAGGTCCCGGACCACCTGCTCCCGGATCGAGCGGGGGACCGCGGGGGGGCGGTGGTAGGCCAGCTCCATCAGGGTCCTCACCGAGGCCTCGTCGGTGGGCACGAGCAGGGGGCCGAGCTCATCCAGCTCGAAGCGCGCCAGCAGGGCGGCGTAGTCGGCGTCGGTGTAGGCCGTGCCGGGGCTGTCCACGATGACCGCGCGCCGCACCCGCGGGTCCACGTTCGCCAGACCCCAGGTGACGATGCCGCCGTAGCTGATGCCCACGACGTCCACCGAGGAGACCTCCAGCCGGTCGAGCAGGGCCTGGACGATGGCGACCTGGTGGTCGAGCGTGAAGTCGCGGTTGTCCGAGTCCGAGCGGCCGAACCAGAGCAGGTTGGGCACGATGAGCCGGTGGTCCTTCGCGAGCACGCGGGCCTGGGCCGACCACTGCCAGATCGTCTCGGCGCCGAAGCCGTGCAGCAGGAGCACGACCGGCCCCTCGCCGCCTTCCCAGTAGTGCAGGGTGGCGTCGCCGATGGGCTCGAGGTGCTCGGTGAGGCCGTAGCCCCGGAACTGCTGCTCCAGGTGCCGCTGCTGGGCCTGGATGACGCCGCAACCCGACAGGAGCAGGGCGAGGAGCAGGACGAGGGCGCGGCTCATGCCTCCGAGGGCGAGACCAGCAGCGGCGTGGGCGCGGTGATCTGCTCCGGGTCTTCGAGCAGCCGCTTGACCTCCTTCGCCAGGATCCCGCCCTGGAAGCCGTCCAGGAAGCGGTGGTCGATGGTGGCGCAGAGGGTCAGCTCCTCGCGGATCTTGATCTCGCCGTCGACCACGGCCGGCCGGTGCCGCACGGCGCCCAGCAGGATGTAGACCGGCACGCGGGCGAAGGGGGTCGGCGGGGCCCAGCCCTCGTCCAGACCGAACATGCCGACGCTCGTGATGATGCAGCTGCCGAAGGGGTACTTCTCGACCCCGAAGAGCTTCGCGCTCATGCCGAGGCTGCTGGCCAGCCAGCCGGTCACGTAGAGCAGCGGGCGGATGAGCCAGGTCGGCAGGAGCTTGATGGGCCCCATGCTCTTCTTGAAGGAGTCGTCCTCGCCGCTGCGCAGCTTGCCGGCGAGCTCGCGCAGCTCCCGCGCGACGTCCACGACCGACTTCTTGTCGAGGCTGCGCACCTTGGCCTTCGCCAGGTTCTTGCCCCCGTCGAGCGAGACCAGGAACGCGATGTCGACGGTCTCGTGCGGGATGTAGCGGCCGAAGAGGATGCGCCCGTTCAGGCCAGGCGCCTTCGCGAGGGCCCGGGCGACGGCGGCGCCGACGAGGTGCGTGATGGTCACCTTCTCGCCAGATTCCTGCTTCACGCGCTCCAGGTACGCGATCGCGTTCGTCGCATCGACGGTCAGCTTCCCGTAGATGTTGCCCTCACGGGGCGAGGACCAGGTCGCGATCGCCAGCTTCCGGCGCAGGCTCATCTTGCTCATGTGGGGGTCTCCGGCCGCAGAGCTTACGCCATGCCTTCCGAGCCGGCGTCGTCCCAGTCCCCGGGAACCCCCTCGACCCGGGCGGCGCCGCGCAGGCCGTGGCGCAGGAGCAGGTCCAGCGCGTCGAGCAGCGCGTCGATCTCCGTGTCGTCGTTCACGGTGACGCGGACGTAGCCAGCGAGCGGACCGACGTGGCCCGCGGTGCCGACGAGGATCCCGCGCGCGGCGAAGCCGGCGGCCCAGGGCTGGATGGGGGAGGAGAGCTTCACGAGCACGAAATTCGCGCGCGTGGCCCGGCCCTCGATGCCGCGGATCGCGAGCTTGCTGACGAGCCGGTCCATGGCGCCGCGCACCCGGAGCACGTGGGCGCGCATGGCCGCCTGGTCCTGAAGCGCGGCCAGGGCGCCGGCCAGGGCGGAGGCGGACACGGTGTACGAGGGCCGCACGAGGTCGATGTCCGAGAGCACCTGCCCGTGGCCCACCAGGTAGCCCACCCGCAGGCCTGCGAGGCCGTAGTCCTTCGAGAAGGAGCGCAGCACGAGCACGTTCGGGGGAAGGGGGCCGCGTACGGGGTCGAGCACCGACTGGCCGTGGAAGGAGGCGAAGGACTCGTTGATGAGGAAGAGCGCGCCGGGGGTGCTGCGCGCCAGCTCGAGCACGCGGTCGCAGTCCATGGCCGTTCCCGTGGGGGCGTCGGGCAGGCTCAGCACGACGAGGCGCGGGGTGCGGCGGGACAGCGCGGCGGCGAGGTCCTCGGGATCGAGCTCGAAGTTGTCTCGGTGGTCGACCCGCTCGACGAAGGCGCCGCCGGCCTCCGCCGCCGCGAGGAAGGCCCCGAAGGTCGGGCGCGGCAGCACGACGCGCGCGCCCTCTTCGACGTAGGTGTTGAAGACCTGGCGGATGGCTTCGTCGGTGCCCGCGGTCACGAGGATCTGGGCGCGGGAGACCAGGTGGTGCGTCGCGAGCGCTTCGGTCAGTGGACCGGGGTCGGGGTAGCGCGCGAGGTGCTCGGGCGGCAGATCGCGAATGGCCTGGATGACGGAGTCGGAGGCGGGGGCGGACGATTCGCCCAGGTCCAGGCGCAGGAAACGCTCCCGGCTGGGCTGCCCTCGGGGCACACGGTGTGCGTGTGCGACCGCGTCGCGAGGCCGCGGAGGGGGGCTGGCTTCGGCGGCTTCGTCGGCGGGTCTGGGACTGTCGTCCACGTCATCGTCGACTGGCGCTTCAGGTTGACTCGGAGGTTCCACCTGCAGTGAGTGTAGATCGTGATCGCCTCCGGATCACGGCCTCGCATCGCAGGAGCTTCGTCCTCGGCCTGCCAGCGGCCTCCGAGCCGGCTAAAGTGCGCGTCCGTGATCGTCCTCGGAATCAATGACAACCACGACTCCGGCGCTGCCATCGCGGTGGACGGCGAGCTCGTGTCGGCTGTGGGCCAGGAGCGCATCGACCGCGTCAAGAACAGCGGGGCCTTCCCCTGGGACGCGATCGAGGAAGCCCTGCACGTCGCGGGCGTCCGCTCCGAGCAGGTCGACCGCATCGTCTTCGGCAGCCACTTCACGCCGGCGTCGGCCCTGCGTCGGCTGCCCGGCTTCCACCAGGCGACCAAGAAGACCTCGAGCCAGTTCTCGCCGCTGCTCAACGCCTACATCTGTTACCAGGTGGCGGTGAAGGAGTCGGGCGCCTGGCCGGTCGAGGCGGACATGAGCCGCCGGCTGCTCCAGAAGCGCATGCGGGTTCGCGGCCTCGGTGCCCCCGTCACGACGATGGAGCACCACGCGGCTCATGCCTACTCGGCCTACCGGAGCCAGCCGGAGCAGGACGCGCTGGTCTTCACGCTGGACGCGATGGGCGACGGCACGTCCACGACAGTCAGTGTGGGCGAAGCGGGCGACCTCAAGCTCATCTACCGCCAGAGCGGCCTGAGCTCGATCAACACCTACTACTCGCGGATCACCGAGTGGCTGGGCTTCCGGCCCAACCGCCACGAGGGGAAGATCACGGGGCTCGCGGCCTACGCGGAGCCTCCGCCGGAGCTGCTCGCGCACTACGCGTCGCAGCTGTCCTTCCGCGAGGAGAAGGGCGGCTTCACGCTGATGCCCTACTGGCGTCCGCAGCGAAAGACCGACAGCTTCCACCAGGTGCTCTCCCGCTTCAGCCGCGAGGAGGTGGCCTCGGCGCTCCAGCGGAACCTGGAGATCCAGATCTGCGCCTTCGTGCGCCACTGGGTGCTCAAGACGGGGCGCCGCAACGTGGCCCTGGCCGGCGGCATCTGCGCCAACGTGAAGCTCAACCAGCGGATCCACGAGATCCCCGAAGTCGACAGCATCTTCGTCTA
>JAJDAI010000480.1 GCA_029261955.1 Deltaproteobacteria bacterium
CTGATGTCCTGACCCCACCTGATGTCCTGACCCCACCTGATGTCCTGACCCCACCTGATGTCCTGACCCCACCTGATGTCCTGACCCCGGCGCGCTAATCTCCTCCGGTGCACCGCGGCGCCCTCCCCGATCTCGACTCCCTCCGCTGCTTCGTCGAGGCCGCGCGCACGCTCAACTTCCGGGCCGCGAGCCGCGTGGTCGGCCTGACCCCCGCTGCGCTGGGCCAGCGGATCCAGAAGCTCGAGGACGAGCTCGGGGTGCGGCTCTTCCACCGCACCACGCGCAAGGTCGAGCTGACGGAGGCCGGGCTGGCGCTGCTGCCCCAGGCCCGCGAGACCATCGACGCGGCCTGGGAGTGCACGCGCGCCGCCCGCGGGGAGCTCGGGCCCGCACCCATGGAGCTGACCGTCGGCACGCGGCACGAGCTGGGCCTGAGCTGGCTTCGCCCCATGCTGCACGACCTGCAGCGCAGCTTTCCGGGCGTGACCTTCCAGCTCTACTTCGGCTCCGGGCCCGACCTGGAGCTGCGCGTGCGCACCCAGGCCATCGACTGCGCCATCAGCTCGCGCCGGATCACCGACCCGCGGGTCGACGGCATCCGCGTGCACGAGGAGCGCTACGTCTTCTGCGGCTCGCCCCAGCTCCTGCTCGACGGCCCGATCTCCACCGCCGCGGACTGCGAGAACCACGCCCTCGTCGACATCGGACCCGAGCTGCCCCTCTTCCGGTACTGGCGCGAGGCACCCGACGCACCCGAAGGCGTGCGCTTCGCTGGCGTGCGCTTCATGGGCACCATCCAGGCGATCCGCGACGCGGTCGTGGATGGGGACGGGATCGCGGTCCTGCCGGAGTACCTGGCGCGCCCGGATCTCGCCGCTGGCCGCCTGAAGCTCGTGCTGCCCGAGGTCGTCGCCGAGTCCGACTGGTTCCGCCTGCTGCTCCGCCTGGACGATCCGCGCCGCAAGCTGCTGGAGCGACTCGCCGCCACCATGCGGGAGCACCCCCTCCAGTGAAGCTCCTGCTCATCCTCCTCCTGGGCTGCACCCAGCCGGTCGTGGATCGCTCGACCCGCCAGATGGTGGACGAGCCGTTGCCCCAGCTCGAGATCCTGCGCGAGCTGCCGGAGCACGAAGGCCGCACCGTGCTCCGCGTCGTCAACGGCCACCTGGTCGATCTCGAGGGCCAGATCGTGCGGCTGCGACCCGGAGTCCAGGAGTTCCTCGTGGTCAACGAGGTCGAGGGCGCCTCCGTCGAGGAGCACGGGCAGGACCTGCGCCGCGGCGCCGTCGCCCTGTGGCTGCGGGGCCGGGGCTCGTCGCAGAACCGGCTGCCACAAGCCGCCCGTGGACCGGTGAACGCCGGCGTGCAGGAGGATTGGACGGTCGATCTGCCGCCCGGCGACTACCTGCTCAGCGAGACCCTGCTCAACGAATCGACGGTGCTGCTCAGCGTGCGCTGATCGGCCGAGCTACTGGAGGCAGCAGTCCGGCTGGAGCCGCTTGCTGTCTTCGGCGATGCGGCCGTCGTGGTCTTCCGCCGTCACCGTGATCACGATCTCGTGCTCATCGATGAAGCCCGAGCGGCTCGTGAACGCGCCGCAGGACGGGTCGTTCTGATCGTCGTTCGGCCAGAAGTTGCAGGGTACGAAGGCCTGGATGCCCCAGTACTGCTGCACCGTCGACTCCTCGGAGCGCACGGCCTGCACGTGCCGGGTCTGGGAGAAGATCTCCCGCAGCTCGCCCTCGTAGTCGATCTGCATGGTCGTATCGAGGAAGACGATGTCGCAGAGCTGCTCCATCTCCGTGCTGACGAAGATGTGGTAGCCGCCCTGCTGCCCGAACCACAGGTCCACGGCCGAGCCGTCCTCGATGGGCTCGAACTGGCTGCCCCCGCTGCCGAAGCGCACGACGGGATCGCCGCAGTGGATGTCGTCGCAGGACTCCGCCTGGACCAGGTCCTCGTCCGCGCAGTCCTCGGGGATCGGGGGATCGCCGGGGCCTCCACCCGGACCGACCGGCCCGCAGGCCGCGAGCAACAGCACGAGGAGGGCCCACCTCATTGGAGCTTCTTCCAGCTGCCGCGGGGGAACTGGTGGCTGCCGGGAGGCGGGCGCGAGGCGAGCAGGTAGACGGCGCGGCGGTTGGAGATCTCATCCGTGGAGTCGGGCGTCGCGATCGCGAGGCCGTCCTCGCCGAAGCCCTGGTAGTACACCGGGCCCTTGAAGCCCTTCTTCTGGAACGCCTCCGAGATGGCGCGCGCGCGCCGCTCGCTCAGGCCCTGGTTGCTGGACCGGTCCCCGACGGTGTCCGTGTAGCCGGCGATGTAGAGCCGCACCTCGACGTACTGGCTGTAGCGGCGCACGACCTTGTCGACCTCGGTCCAGGCGCTGTTCAGCTTGGGCTGCTCATCCGCCGTGATCGTGTGCGAGCCGGTGTCGAAGAGGATGTCGTCGTGGGGGATCTCGAGCGACCACGGGAAGATGTTCTCGAAGGAGTAGAAGCCCCACTTGTCGGTGAGCGTGAGGTCCATGCGCAGGACCATGCCCCGCCCCTCCCACTCGAACTCCAGCTCGTCGCCCGGGTCGTTCTCGTCGACCTCGAGGTCCTGGTCGAAGAAGGGGCCGTCGGGGCCGATGAGCGTCAGGTGCGCGGCGGAGACGGTGCGATCCGCGGTCGCGACCAGCGACTGGAGCTTCAGGTCGATCTGCTCCCGAGGCACGGTGATGGCCAGGCCACCGCCGAGGAAGGCCTCGAAGTTGAAGTAGAGATCGAAGAACTCCTCGTCCCCGGTGCCGTAGTGGCCGCGCGCCTCGCAGCGGTAGGTGAAGGTGCCTTCGGGCTGCTTCAGGTCGAAGGTGAGCTTCTTGCCGCGCTTCGTCGAGCCGGCCGACAGCTTCACTTCAGCGCCGTCCGATCGCTCGCAGATCAGCTCGACGCGACGGAAGTCCGAGTCCGCCTGAAGGTAGACCTGCGGGTAGCCCTCGCCGGTCTGGACGGCGGGCTTGAGGCTGTACGACAGCAGCTGACCCTGGGCCAGGGCCTGGGTCGGGAGCAACAGCAGGAGAAGCAGCCAGCGCATCCACTGACTGTAGCCACTCAAACGCTCGCCCGGGGGGGGCGCCGAGGACCCGATCAGCGAAGGAGCGAGTCCACCAGGGCCACGTAGGCCTCCTTGGCGTCGTCCCCGCCCTTGCCCTTGAGCTTCGCCCAGGCGTCGTACTTGGCCCGGCCCTTGAAATCGAATGCCCCGGGGCGCTTGCCAGAACAGTCTCCGACGGTGGCCTGCTTGAAGAGCCCATAGAGCTGCAGCAGGTTCTCGTTGGAGGGTGCGGTGGTCAGCGTCTTCACGCGGACCTGGGCGTCGGCAAATTTGGCGTCGGTGCTCATGGACTCTCCGATTCGGGGGCGGAGCCTAGCACCCTCGGTTTTCGCCTACCGCAGCGGATCGCGCTGATCCGGCACGGCGGGGCTGCCCCGGTGAATGCGGAGCAGCGTCCCGGGCTCGTCCGGCGACTCGAAGACGCTGTGCCAGCCCGGAGGCAACGCGGGGGATGTGGCCCCGCTGAGCACCCGGGCGTCCTTGGGCGCGAGGTTCACGCAGCCGTGGCTCCGGGGCGAGCCGAAGCCGTCGTGCCAGAACGCCGTGTGCAGGGCGAAGCGCGGCCAGAAGTGCATGACGAAGGGCACCTCCTCGACGTGGTACTGGTCCTCGTTCTCGGGGCGGCTGGCCATGTCCCAGTGCAGCAGCTTGTCCCCGATCCGGTAGAGGCCCTGCGGCGTGCGCTCGGGGGTGCCGACCCCGGTCGAGACCAGCGTCGCGTAGGAGGCCCCCGCCCGATCCCGCAGGCTCAGCACCTGCTGGTCGAGGTCGAGGTCGAGCCAGTCCTGGTCCCCCGCCTCCTCCAGCTCGGGCAGCAGGCGGACGCGGTGCAGGCGCCAGGCCGCGATCCAGCCCTCGGTCGGCCGGACGACGCGCAGCCACATGCGGCCGGGCGGGCCCGCCTCGTCCCCGGACAGCCAGACCACGTCCCGGGCCTCGATCTCGGCCAGGATCGGGCTGAGGAGGGACGGTCCTCCGCGCACGCGACCGCCGCCGCGCCGCACCCAGGCGGGCAGCTCGGTGTCGATCACCTCGCCGCCGAAGCGCGAGGGGGCGTAGAGGGACACCTCGTCCATCCGCACCACGCCACCGCCCGGCAAGACCAGCATCGCGCCGGCCTCGGTCTCCACGACGGCGCGGAAGTGGTGGGCCCGGCCGGGCTCCAGCTGCTCGGAGGTCTCGGCCCCGGCGACCGCGGAGTCCAGGTCCGGGTGGATCCAACCGGGAAAGCGCCCGATGCGCCGCGCGTAGACGTAGGGCAGCAGGCCCTCGGCCTCGGGCTCGCGCTCGTAGTCCCCCGTCCTGCGGTAGACGGCGCGCTCCGAGGGGAGCGGCGGGTCGAAGGCGATGAGCTGGTGCTGCTCGGGGGGCGGCTCCTCGCTCGGCACGGCGAAGGCCCCGCAGATCCAGCCGCGCTCCCCCAGGCCCAGCCAGCCCTCGGGGCAGCCGGGTCCCACGGCCCATCGGTCGCTCTCCACGATGGCTCCGTCGAGCAGCTGGCCCCTCCGGCGGGCGGTCGGGTCGGGCTGGCGGCGCACGTTGACCGCGCCCTGGACCTGAAACCAGGCCGGGAGCGACACGGGCGGCGCCGAGGCCTCCCACACGTCTTTGCCGTCGGGGGGCGGCTCGTGTGCGAACGCAGCCCAGCTTCCGAGCACCGCCAGGACGGCGGGCCCGATCAATCGCAGCGCAGGAGCTCGGAGGAGGCCAGCCACTTTGGGTCATCGAAGTATGCGAACAAGGGGCTCCCGCCCGCGATGGCGTCGATCAGGGAACGCGAGACGTCCGGGCGCACCGCCGGGCAGCCCCAGGACCGACCCAGGCGGCCGTGGCGGGCGACGAAGTCCTCTGTCGCGTAGTCCGCGCCGTGCACGACGATGGCGCGCTGCCGGGCCTTGCCGTTCCAGCCGGGCTCCAGGCCGTCCAGCCGCAGGGAGTAGCCGTGCTTGCCGCGGTAGGTCTCCGCCGTCACGAAGAGCCCGAGGCTGCTCTGGTGGCTGCCCTGCTCGTCGGAGAAGGCGCGCGCGAGGTCGGCGCCCGTGCCCTGACCGTGGGCCACCAGCTCGGCGAAGAGCACCGCGCCGTCCGCGTCGAGCACCCAGAGGCGCGGCTCGGAGGAGGGCAGCCGGTAGTCGATGACCGTGAGCAGCTCGCTGGACTGCACGTCCCCGCGCTTGACCGCGCAGTCGACGGCCTGGCGGGCGCTGGACACGAGGTCCGGGGGGGGAGCGGTGGGGCCTGCGAGGACTGGCGTGGCCAGAAACAGGACCGCGATGGGGAGCAGCACGCGCATGTCGACGATCCTGGGTCCCCGGGACCGACTTCGCCACGGGTGAGATCGCACGCTTGGCCCACGGGGACGCCGCAGCCCCCACCGATGTTCTCTGCCGCCCGCAGAGCCCGCCGCGCCGCGCCATAATCCGCCCTTCATGGCTCCCGAGCTCGACCACAAACGCCTCTCCACCATCCTCAAGCGCGGCCAGCTGGACGTGGGCGCCGTGCTCGAGCTGGGCATCAAGCTCTGCGTGGCGCTGCGCGAGGTGCACGCGAAGGACGAGTCCTCGACGGGGGTCCCGCCCGACCGCGAGCTCTCGCCGCGAAACGTGTGGCTGACCGACGAGGGCGCCGTCGTCGCGGACGAGCTCGGCGTCTCCGACGGGCTCTACCCGGGCGGCACCACCACCTACCGCGCCCCCGAGCAGATGAGGGGCAGGCCCCGCAACCCGCGCTCGGACGTCTTCGCGGTGGGCACGCTGCTCTACGAGGCGGCGACCGGGCACCCGCTCTTCTCCGGCAACAACGAGGACGAGATCCGCTTCATCCTGACCGACGGCCTGGAGCAGCACCTGATGCTGCAGGACGTGGTCGGCGAGCTGAACGGCATCCTGCCGGGCCTGGGCGAGGCCGTGACGAAGGCGCTCGACGCCGAGCCCATGACGCGCTGGTCCGAGCCCGCTGCGCTCGGCGCTCAGCTGGTGAAGCTGCTCAGCTCGGGGCCGCGCATGGCTGCCGGGGCCCTGGCCCGCGCCGTCCAGGAGACCCCGAGCGGGTTCGCGCCGGCGCCGGAGCCCCCGCCCAGCCTGAAGCCCCCCTCCCTGCCCGATGTCCCCGAGCTGCCGGGCATCCCCGAGCTGCCCGACGTCCCCGAGCTGCCCGAGCTGCCCGGCATCCCCGAGCTGCCCGATCTGGACACCGAGCCCGAGGTGCCCGACGCACCCTCCTGGCTGGTGGGTCTCGGCCGCAAGTCGGCGGGCGAGGACGAGGTGGTCATCGACGAGGAGCCCCACTCGGTGGAGCTCTCGATGCCCAACCTGGGCCGCCGGGTCGGCGCGGACGCCCCCGTCGTTCCCCTGGAGCAAGCCGGGGATCGCTTCGAGCTCCAGTCCGAGGTGAGCCCCGAGCCGAAGGCGAGACCGAAGCGCCGTGCACCGCCACCGGAGCTCCCGCCGCTCGAAGTGGACCGCTCCAGCAGCGCCGACACCACCGCGACGCGGCTCAAGCGCAAGAAGGGCAAGCGCAACGACTGGGAGGCCGCGCCCTTCCGCGAGGCCGTCTTCTGGTTCATCAAGCGCGTGCTGCTCTACAGCCTGCTG
>JAJDAI010000049.1 GCA_029261955.1 Deltaproteobacteria bacterium
GTCGCGGTCGTGGCCGAGGTCTGCACCCCGATCGTCGACCAGCTCGATCCCGCCTCGGGCTCCATCGACGGCGGCGACGACGTGCTGCTGAACGGCCTGTTCGTGGCCACGAGCCTCGGGGAGCGCGACGTCGTCGTGCACATCGGCGGCGAAGCGGCGGAAGTGACCGGGGTCTTCCGCGGCGACAACTGCGCCACCTGCGACGCCTGCATCGCCGAGGCCCTGCGCTGCGGCGAGTGCGAGCGGGAGTGCCGGGGCGAGCTGCCCTTCACCGACATCGAGGACACGCAGTACCCCGCTGCCGCCTGCGAGGAGTGGGTCTCGTTCCTGAGCCCCGCGCACGAGCCGGGCGAGGTCGAGGTCGTGCTGACGAACTCGCGCGGCAGCGTGTCGGGGATCTTCTTCGACTACATCGCAGCCGACGACGACGACAGCGCCCAGTAGCCCGAGCGGCTCCCCTAGAAGTTGAACAGGCTGTCGAGCTTCTTCTTCGACGCCGCCTCTTCGCCGCCCTCGGCGGCGCGCGCGCCGTCCACGAAGGTGAAGGAGTTGCAGAAGTTCGCCGCGTCCCGCTCCTTGACCCGCTCCGTGACCGGCTCCCGGCACTCGTTGTAGGCCGTGACGTCGTGGAAGGTGCAATTCAGGCAGCAGTACAGAGACGCAGAGCACCAGGGGCACTCCTCGCTGCGGAGGATTCGGCCCTCGAACGGGACCTCACGGCGGCACTTGTGACAGACCTTCATGGGCGAATCCTAGAGCACCGAGCAGGTGGTCGCGACCAGGCTTCCCGCCGGCCGCCGGCCGCTCCGCACAGACCCAGCTAGTCTCGCCCGCCCGATCCCCAGGAGCGTGACCGATGAACGAACTCGACAAGCAGGCCCTCGCCTACCACCGCGAGGGGCGCCCCGGGAAGATCGTGGTGGAGCCAAGCAAGTCGGTGGCCACGCCGCGCGACCTGAGCCTGGCCTACAGCCCCGGCGTCGCCGCCCCCTGCCTCGAGATCGCCGCGAACCCGGACGACGCCTACGAGTACACGGCCAAGGGGAACCTGGTCGCCGTCATCACGAACGGCACCGCCGTGCTGGGCCTGGGCAACATCGGCCCGCTCGCCGGCAAGCCGGTGATGGAGGGCAAGGGGGTGCTCTTCAAGCGCTTCGCGGACATCGACGTCTTCGACATCGAGGTAGACGCCGCGAGCACGGAAGAGTTCATCACCACGGTGCGCAACCTCCAGCCGACCTTCGGCGGGGTGAACCTGGAGGACATCCGCGCGCCCGAGTGCTTCATCATCGAACGCACGCTCCAGGAACAGATGGAGATCCCGGTCTTTCACGACGACCAGCACGGCACGGCGATCATCGCCAACGCAGCGCTCTTCAACGCGCTGGAGCTGGTGGGCAAGGAAGCAGCCGAGGTCCAGGTCGTTCTCAACGGCGCCGGCGCGGCCGGGATCGCCACGGGCGAGCTGCTCGTCTCGATGGGCGTCACGCGCACGAACATCACGCTCTGCGACAGCCGCGGCGTCATCTTCGAGGGCCGCGAGAAGGGCATGAACGAGTACAAGGCCTCGTTCGCGCACCCCACGGACGCGCGGACGCTGGGGGAGGCCCTCGTGGACGCGGACGTCTTCATCGGCGTGAGCGTCGCCAACGTGGTGACCCAGGACATGGTCCGCTCCATGGCCCGCGACCCGATCGTGTTCGCGCTGGCGAACCCCGATCCCGAGATCACCTACCCCGAGGCGAAGGCCGCGCGCGACGACGTGATCATGGCGACGGGCCGCAGCGACTACCCCAACCAGGTCAACAACGTGCTGGGCTTCCCCTTCATCTTCCGCGGCGCGCTGGACGTGCGCGCGAAGAAGGTGAACGACGCCATGAAGATCGCGGCGGTCAAGGCCATCGCATCGCTGGCCCGCGAGGACGTGAGCGACGCCATGCGGCGGGCCTACAAGCAGCCCGACATGCGCTTCGGGCGGGACTACCTGATCCCGAAGCCGCTCGACTCCCGCGTGCTGCTCTGGGTGGCGCCCGCGGTGGCCCGCGCCGCGGTGGACAGCGGCGTGGCCCGCAAGCCCATCGACGACTGGGACGCCTACCACGAGCGCCTCGAGCGGCTGCTCGGCCGCACCCGCCAGATCATGCGGCCGCTGATCAACCGGGCCCGCCTGGAGAAGAAGCGGATCGTCTTTCCGGAAGGGTCCCGCAAGAAGATCCTCCGGGCGGCGCGCAACCTCGCCGACGAGGGCATCTGCACCCCGATCCTGCTCGGCCACCGCCGCGAGATCGAGTACACGCTGCTCAAGGAAGGGATGGAGCTGCCCGAGGGCGTCGAGATCGTCGATCCCGACGAGTTCCCGCGCCGCGAGGAGTACCTCCAGGACCTCTGGAAGCAGCGGCAGCGCAAGGGACTGACGACCCGCGACGCCTCCTCCTGGCTCCGCAACCGCAACACCTTCGGGATGATGATGGTGAAGATGGGCGACGCCGACGGCGTGGTCACGGGCCTCTACTACAACTACGGCGAGGCCATCCGGCCGGCGCTCCAGATCCTGGGGCCGCGCGAGGGCCAGAGCGCGGTGTCGGGCTTGTACGTGATGGTGCTCAAGGAGCGCCTGCTCTTCTTCGCGGACTGCACGGTCAACATCTGCCCGAGCTCGGAGCAGCTGGCGGAGATCGCCGTGAACACGGCCGCCGTCGCGCGGACCTTCGGCGTCGAGCCGCGGGTCGCGATGCTGTCGCTGTCCAACTTCGGCTCGACCATGAACGACGACACGGCGCGCGTGCGCCGCGCGGTGGAGCTGCTGCGCGAGCGCGAGGTGGACTTCGAGGTCGAGGGCGAGATGCAGGCCGACATCGCCTTCGACAAGCCGCTGCGGGAGGAGGTCTTCCCCTTCTCGCGCCTGAGCGACGACGCCAACGTGCTCGTCTTCCCGGACCTGCAGTCGGGCAACATCGCCTACAAGCTGATCACCCAGCTCGCCGGCGCCACGGCCATCGGGCCGCTGCTGGTCGGCATGTCGAGCCCGGTCAACGTGCTCCAGCTCGGCAGCGACGTGGGGACCATCGAGAACATGGCCACCATCACGGCGCTGGAGGCGGCGCTCGGCACTTTTTGAGGGGACCGGGTTAACCCCCTCGGTGGGTCACGGGTCGGTGTGAGGGAAGCCCAACCGAACCCCCGGAGCCCCCCGATGACCCTGCCCCGCCCCCGCACCCTGATCCTCTCCGTCCTGTCCCTGCTGGCGGTCGCGCTGATCGCTGCCCCCGCCTCCGCCCGCCGCGGCGCGAAGGGCGTCTCCGGCCCCGAGCCCACCGAGGAGATGAAGGCCGTCCACCAGCTGCGCAAGCAGATCGTGGCCACCGAGCTCGTCCAGGCCCTCGACCTCGACGCCGACCAGAAGAAGCAGCTCGCCGCCCTCATCCGCGAGGTGACCGGTCGCCACGCCGCGGCCCGCGCCGAGCGCCAGGAAGCCGCGCCGCAGCTGGCCGAGATCCTCGGGGACTACCTCGCGGACGTGCAGGCCAACGGGGTTCCCTCGGCCAAGACCGCCGCCGCGCTCCAGTCCTTCCGCGACGAGCACCGACCCGACAAGGGCGATCGCAAGGAGCAGATGAAGGCCACGAAGGAGCAGATGCAGTCGCTGCTCAGCGAGGCGCAGATCGACGCCCTGCGCAACTTCAAGCCCTCGCTGGCCCCCGAGCACGGCGCGGGTGGCCCCGAAGGCGAGGAGCGTCCGCCCCGCATGGAGCGGCGTGAGCGCGGCGGCGAGGAGCGCGGCATGGGCCGGGAGCGTGGCGAGCGGCGTCGCGGCGCCAAGAAGGTCCGCCAGCTGCTGCTGAGCCCCGAGATGCTCGAAGCCCTCGAGCGCTAGGCGTCGAGCAGAACGAGCGAGGCCCGCTCCCCGGTCGGGGGGCGGGCCTCGCGTCGTTCTGGGCGCCGGGCCTCAGAGGACCGGGACGACCTCGCCGCCGTCGGCCTGCCAGTGCGGCAAGCCGCCGCCGAGGGACCAGGCCTTGTCGTGGCCCTTCTCGCGCAGGAACATCGTGGCGTCGAGGCTCCGCACGCCGGCCGCGCAGTAGAGGATGGTCTCGACCGCGGGATCGAGCTCGTCGATGCGCCGGGGCAGGTCCTGGGTCGGGATGTGCAGCGCGCCCTCGATGATCCCCGAGGCGGCCAGCTCGGCCGACTGGCGCACGTCCACGAAGAGGAAGGCTTCGCCACCCGCGAGGCGCGCGATGATCTGGCCCGGATCCACCTGGACCTCAAAGGGCGAGGGGCCGGCCGGCTCGCTCGAGGGCCGGGGTGGCGGGGGGGCCGTGGCCGACGAGCTGGGCTGCGCGGCGTCGTCGCCGAACAGACCGCTCAGCAGCCCGAAGACCAGACGGGCCGGCTTCGTGGCGATGCGGACGGACAGCTTCAAGAGGGTCTTCAGCATCGGGCCTCCGGATGCGGGCCCCGGATCGGAGCACAGGGCCGGGGCAGCCGCAACCACGGGATCGGGAGCTTTCCATCCCCCCGTCGCTGCCGGCGCCTCGGCGGCGAGCAGGCGATCCAGCAGGGGGCTGGTCTCCGAGGGGGGCGCCCGGAAGCCGTTGAAGCGCACGGTGTCCCCGCAGCGCGCCCGCTGCTCCGCGAGCGCCGGGAAGCCGTGGCTGTGGCAGCCGGGGCACCAGCTCTGGAAGAAGAAGAAGGTGACCGGCGCTGCGGCCGGCCCAAACACCGAGGAGTGATGACATGGCACGCGGAGAATTCGTCTGGTTCGAGCTCGTGACCCCCGACATCGACAAGGGCACCGCCTTCTACCCGGCCGTGGCCGGCCTGGGCACGACCGGCATGGACATGGGCGCCTTCACCTACACGATGCTCACCCGCGGTGAGACGCCGCAGGCCGGTGTGGTCAACCCGCAGGCCGAGGGCATCCCCCCGCACTGGACCTCCTACCTCTCGGTCGAGGACGTGGACGCCTCGCTGAAGGCGGTGACCGCGCACGGCGGCCGCGCGCTCGCCGAGGCCTTCGACGTCCCCGGCGTGGGCCGCATGGCGCCGGTGGCGGATCCCGAAGGCGCGACCTTCAACCTCTTCTCGCCCGCCGACCCCGAGGGCGCGAGCGTGGCCGCGTTTCACTGGAACGAGCTGTGGTCGAAGGACCCCGCCGCCGTGCTGCCCTTCTACCGGGCCGTCTTCGGCTTCGAGGTCGACGAGATGCAGATGCCCCAGGGCACCTACTACGTACTCAAGTCGGGCGAGACGTCCATCGGCGGCGTGATGACCTCCAACCTGGCCGAGGCGCCGCCCATGTGGCTGCCCTACCTGGCGGTCGACGACTGCGACGCCGCCACCAAGAGCGCCGAAGGCCTGGGCGCACGCACCCA
>JAJDAI010000481.1 GCA_029261955.1 Deltaproteobacteria bacterium
TCCCAGTCCTTCAGGAAGGCGGCGTTGCCCTTGTCCGTCAGCGGGTGGCCCATCATCTGCTTCATGACCTTGTAGGGCATGGTCGCGACGTGGGAGCCGAGGCGCTGGCAGTCCAGCGCGTGCTGCGAGTGGCGGACCGACGCGGCGAGCACCTCGGTGTCGAAGTAGTAGTGGTCGAAGACGTTGATGATGTCGGCGAGCACGCCGATGCCGTCGTTGCCGATGTCGTCGATGCGGCCCACGAAGGGCGAGACGTAGGCGGCTCCGGCCTTGGCGGCCAGCAGGGCCTGGTTGACGCTGAAGATGAGCGTCACGTTGACCGGCACACCGTCGTCCGCGAGGGCGCGGGTGGCCTTGAGGCCCTCGGCGCACATCGGCACCTTGATGACGACGTGCTCGTGGATCTGCCGGAGCAGCGCGGCCTCGGCCAGCATGCCTTCGGCGTCCTGCGCCACGACCTCGGCGGACACGGGGCCCTGCACGATCTCGCAGATCTCGTGGATGGCCTCCGCGAAGTCACGCCCCTCGCGGGCGATGAGCGAAGGGTTGGTGGTGCAGCCGTCGAGGATCCCCCAAGAGGCGGCCTCACGGATTTCGTCGATGTTCGCGGTGTCGATGAAGAGCTTCATGAGGTCCCTCGGGCGTTGGGAGCGAGGGTATAGCCCGTCTGGTGACGCCTGGAAAGGCGGCGCTCAGGGACGGCCGATCAGCGGGACGGGCCCCGGCTCCATGCGCTCGGGAAAGGCACGACGTCCCTGCAGTGCGCCGCGGATCGCCGCCGCGCGCTCCTCGTGAAACCGCGCCTTGTCGGCCGGTCCGCGGGTCCGGTAGTAGCGGCCGAGGATCTGCTCCGCCTTCCACAGCCAGGGGGCGTAGCGCAGCGCCACCTGCAGCTCGCGCTCGGACCAGGGCGTCAGGCTGCCCGCCTCGCCGTCTCCGCCGATGGCCGCCATCAGGGAGCGCTCCCCGCGGAGCGTCGAATACAGCAGGTCCGAGGGCGCGCGGTCGGCCCGGGCCTCGACGGGCTTCAGCGGGTCGCCGAACTGCGCGGTGAAGAGGGGTCGATTCCAGGCCGCCCGCAGCTCGGTGTCGGCCGGCGGGCGGCGCGGGCGCTTCCCCTCGTCCAGCACGCGGAACACGCGGAACCAGTCGTTCTGCCAGGCCAGCTCGAAGTGCTTCAGCTGCTCGGGGGCATAGGACATCTGCACGGAGACGCTGTCGTGCGGCCAGTCCATCGCCGCCGCCACGTAGCGCTGGCTCATGCGGACGTCGTCGCGCAGCACGTGCTGGGCCTCGTGCACGTACCACCGGGCGCCGTAGCCCCGCGCGAGGTCCCAGAGCCCCTGCTCGTCCCCGAAGCGCGCCGTCGTGACCGCCTCGTAGCGCTCCAGGACGTCTCCCTCGAAGAAGCAGTGCAGCACCGTGGGCCGGTCGAGGTAGGTCAGCAGGAAGGGGCTGATGATGAAGGACGCGAGCACCGGCTCGTCCTCGCCCACGCGGGCGGGCAGCTCCCCCGCAAGCTCGTTGAAGCTCCGGCCCGAGAAGACCGACACCGGGTTCCAGCCCTCCCGGTCCACCTCGGCCGCCTCCGACCAGAGCCGCTCCAGGCCGGGCAGGGGCACGAAGCCGTGGACCGCCACCGCGAGGATCATCCCGAAGAGCGCGAGCCGGCGCACCGCCCGGAGCCGCTTCGCATCCACCGCGAAGCCCACCGCGACCAGAAGCGCCAGGCCCAGCGCTGCGAAGAGCTGCAGCTTGCGGAAGACCAGGTAGATGCCGACGAAGCCCACGCTGAGGAACAGCACCGCGTGGCTCGCGAGGCCCAGGAGCGGCTCCATCGGCCCCCAGCCCTCCATCAGGCGGGTCGGGATGCGGGGCGGCAGACGCGGCTCCTCCCAGCTCTTGAAGAAGCGCGGTCGCCACCAGCGCACGACGGACAGCAGGCCCGGCAGCGCCGCGAGGGCCAGCAGGGGCCAGTCGCGGGCGAGGCGCCGCAGCGCCGGGCTCTCGTAGTTGCCGGTCCAGTAGTGCCGCGCGTGAAAGGACAGCAGGGTGGGGTCTTCGGGCTTCTGCCCCAGGAAGCGCAGGCGGGCGAAGATCGTCTCCCAGGCGTGGTCGTAGCCGGCCTCGGACGGCAGCAGGAAGCGGAGCGCCGCGAAGGCGACTGCGGCCACGACGGCGCCGATCCAGGGCGACTTGTCCTTCTGGAGGAGGTGCGCGCCCATGCCGATCGCCACCGCCGTGCCCGCGAGCAAGGGCGTGCCCGTCAACCAGCCGTCGTGCTGCAGGTTGAAGGGCAGCAGGGCCGCGAGCGCGGTGGGGCCGAGGAGGAGGAGCGTGCCGGGCAGCAGCTCCTTCGGGCTCGCGCGCCCGAGCCAGTGGGCCGAGCCCAGCAGCGCCACGAGGATGAGCACGTAGAAGCTGATCACCTTCCAGAGCAGCAGCGACAGGGCCAGCAGCACACCGGCCAGCAGCGCCGAGTACCAGCGCGGGCGGCGCACCCAGAAGCCGAGGAAGGCCAGGTGCCAGCACAGCACCGGGAAGGCGAGGTCCTCGCGAAAGAGAACGGCGCCGGTGCCCCGCTCGGCCACGGGCAAGCAGAGCAGGAAGGCCGCCGCGCCGAGCAACGCCGCGTCGCGTCTTCGGGTGATGGCGAAGCACAGCAAGGCCAGGGGGAACACCGCCGACGAGCTGACCAGCCGGCTGATGAGGCGGACGAAGGAGGGCAGGCTGCGGTCCTCGGCCCGGAAGCGCCGGGCGAGGCGCCCGTAGAACTCCTCCTGGAGGATGGTGTCCGAGCGGGTCGGGTAGCCGTCCGGCGCCTGCATCCGGGTGTCGACGGCGGGGATCTGCTGCCCCTCGGCCACCATCGCCACGTAGCGGTAGCGCTGCGCCGACTCCATCCAGTAGGTGGCCTCCGGCCCCAGGCCCGTGGCGGAGAAGTGCCGGTTCTTGGCGGCGGCGCCGAGTACGAAGAGCGCGACCAGGACCGTGACCAGCAGGAGGATCAGGGCCGTCTCGCGGGCGGGATCCTGGCGCCAGGTGGCCGCAAAGCGAGCACGGCGGGCGGCGAGCGCGCGCTGCACGTTCGTCGAGACCTGGCGACCGGGGCGGTAACGCCAGTCCGTCTTCATGTCGGGTCGATCGGCCACGGTCTCGTCTAGCTCAGGGGTCGGTTCGGGGTCCAGGCATGGCCGGGGCCGCCTGCACGCCGAGAGAGTAGAGGCGCTCTGCCGTGAGCAGGCCCCAGGGGTGGGTGGGTTCTCGTCCGAGCAGCCCCCGGATCGTGTCGCCGGCCTCCTGCTTCTGGCCCGCCATCAGCTGCTCGATGGCGCGGATCGCCACCTCCTGGTCCTGTGGGCCCACGCGGTCGGTCCCCTGCTCGAAGCGGTAGCCGAGCAGGTGGATCTGGGCCCAGGGTTCGGTCTGGCATCGACGGCCCCGCTCGAACGCCGCCGAGGTCCCCCGCCCGTCACCCCGCCAGCGCAGGTGCCCCGCGCGGGCCGCGTAGCGCCGGCCGATCACGGCGCGGGCCAGCGCGTCGGATGCCTCGGGAACGCAGAGCGGGCCGACCGAGCGGCTCCAGAGCCCGTCCTCGAGCTCGCGCGCCTCCGAGAAGCTGTAGAGCAGGCCCGCTGGCTGACGCAGCGCGAGCAGCTCCGGCGGCAGCAGCACCTCGTTGACCTGGAGCGGCGCGCGAAGCCACTGGGCCCGGTGCCGCAGCAGGGCCTCGGGAACGACCCCGGGCTCCACCCCATCGAGCAGGCCCGGCGGCACCGGGGCGACGGGCAGCCCGCGCTCGGCCAGGGCGCCCACGGCGGGTCCGTCCAGCATGTGCAGCATGGCGACGTGCACGTCCGGGCGACGCCCCTCCCAGTAGCGGAGGTAGAGCGAAGGCAGCGTCCACGAGTCGCCGCCGAGCAGGACCAGGGCGCCCGGTTCGGCCCCATCGAGCAGCGCGGAGCCCAGGCGGGCCGGCGCCTCCAGCTCGGATCGATCCGCCGCCGCGACCGTGCCCAGCAGGGGCTGCGCCGAGGCGGCCAGGAGCAGGGCCGTGCCGACGGCCGGTGCCAGCCCGCCCACGCGCGGCCGCAGCCACTCCAACGCCGCGACACCGCCCAGGCCCGCCGAGCCGCAGAGCACCGCGAACACCCCCAGCAGGTAGCCCCGCGCGTCGGGGTTGTCGGGCGAGAAGACCCCCTGGAGCACGGTCGGCAGCACGCCGACCCCGATCATCAGCAGGCCGGCGACGGCGATCCGGGGCGCGCGCCGAAGCATCAGGATCCCGCCGACGGCGGCCAGCACCAGCACGGCATCGCCCAGGTCGGCGCGAACGAGCACCGCGTGCTCCAGCAGGTTCTCCTGGATCTGCCCGGCGACCGGGTTGAAGGAGCGCGCGTAGCCGGAGCCCGTCACCGACCACAGCGTCCTCGCGAGGGTGCGCGGGGTGCCGAAGTCCAGCGGCGGCAGCGCGGCGGAGCGCAGGGGCAGCCAGGCGAACTGGAGCAGGCCCGGGCCCAGCAGCGCCGCTGTGCTCACGAGGCCCGCCCGCAGGCTTCCCCGGCCCCGCCCGAGGGCCAGCAGCGCGATGCCCGGGATGGCTGCGACGAGCATGGCGTGGTGCACGGCCCCGGCGACGCAGAGGGGGATCACGGCGAGGGCGACCCCGCGGCGTCCGCCGACGTGCAGGGACAGCACGGCGAGGATGCCGAGCAGCGCGGCGAGCCCGTAGAGCTCAGGGCGCACGGCCTGGAGCGACGCAGCGGGCGCGAGTCCGAAGGACAAGCCGGCGATGGCGCCAGCGAGCGGCACGCGGGCCCCCGGCACGCCCCGCATCCGCCCGGCGACCGAGGACACGAGCACCGCGAGGCAGGCGGCGGCTCCGGCCACCGTCGTCGCGGCGAGCAGCGTCAGGCGGAAGGGCAGGTCGCCGATGGGCAGGAAGGCGGCCAGGCGCGCGAACACGAGGTAGGCGGGCTCCCCTGGGGGGTGAGCCACAGCCATCGTGCCCGCCGCGAGCGCGAGCTCACCCCCATCGAGCCAGGTGAGGCCCGGCGCGGCCAGCAGCACGAAGACGCCGAAGCACAGGGTGAAGACCGCGAGCGGCACCCCGCGGATCACGGCGAGTCCTCCCAGAGCTGCCGGTAGCGCGCGAGCGTCCACCCAGCCACGGCGTCGCCATCGCGCTCCGCCTCCAGCTCCGCCAGGGCGCCCTGCCGGAGGGCCACGAGTCGCTCGGGCTCCGCGGGGCGCCGGGCGAAGGGGATCGGCGCCCCCGTCCAACCCGCAACCAGGCCGTGCCGCAGGAGCCGCCCATCGCCCATGCCCTGCAGCTCGGGCTCGCGCAGCTCCAGGTACAGCGGCCGGCTCAGCGATCCCAGGACCCGCAGCGGCTCCTCGCGCAGGTCGGGCAGCCAGGGCAGACCGGCCGCCGCCAGGCCGTCCGCCAGACGCAGCCGCTCGTGCCGGTGCCCCAGCAGGCTGCGGGGCACGACGATCAGGTCGCTGCGTCGCCGCTCGATGCCCTGGAGGTAGCGCCAGCCGAAGGCGGTGCTGTTCTCGGCCGGCATGAGGACCGAGCCCGGAGGCAGCTGGGCCGCCAGCTCCGTGTCGAAGCGCCGGGCCAGGTGGTTGTCGCTGCGCGAGGCGGCGCTCCCCCC
>JAJDAI010000482.1 GCA_029261955.1 Deltaproteobacteria bacterium
GCCACCGTCAGCCGCTTCCTGGAGTCCCGCAAGGGCTGAGAGCCCAGGTACCCGGGATCCGGTTGCAGGCCCCAGGAGCGATCTCTAGACTGCCCGCCGCTGAATGAGTCCTCATTCATCGGAGGAAGTCGTGGAAGCAGCCGCAGCGCGCAAGCGCGACAAGCGCCGGCAGATCCTGGACGCAGCCGTCACGGTCTTCGCGGACCGGGGCTTCCACAAGTCGCGCGTGAGCGACGTCGCCCGCGCGGCCGAGGTCGCCGACGGCACGATCTACCTCTACTTCAAGTCCAAGGACGACATCCTCATCTCCATCTTCGAGGAGGCGATGCAGGAGATGATCGACGGCGCCCAGGCCGCGATCGCCGAGGTGGACGACCCCCTGGAGCGCCTCCGCGCCTTCGCGCTGTTTCACATGGACAACGTGGAGCAGGAGCGCGGCGTGGCGAAGGTTCTCCAGGTCGAACTCCGGCTGAGCAACACCTTCATGAAGGAGTACAAGCCGGCGGCCCTCGTGGCCTATTTGAACATCGTGGGCGCGGCGATTGCCGACGGCCAGGCTCGCGGCCTCGTGCGGCCGGAAGTGAACCCGATCATCGCCCGGCGCGCCTTCTTCGGCGCATTGGACGAGATCGCGATGCAGTGGATCCTGACCCCCAACGCCCGCTACGGGCTGCGGGAGTCCGCAGAGCAGATTGCAGACCTCTTTGTGCGTGGCCTCCGGGCGGCGTCTTCCCAGAACTGACCAGCGCGCCTACGGGCGCTAGGAGGATGGATCGTGAAGATCGGAGTCCTTTTGAAGCAGGTCCCTGATACGGAATCCAAGATTCGCATCGCCGGTGGTGGCGACGGAATCGAGGACGGGGACATCAAGTGGATCATCAACCCCTACGACGAGTACGCCGTCGAAGAGGCCATTCGCCTCAAGGAGAAGCTCGGAGAGGGTGAGGTCATCATCCTCTCCCTCGGACCCGCGCGGACCCTCGACGCCGCTCGGACCGCGCTCGCCATGGGCGGGGACCGCGCCGTCATCCTCGACGAGGACGCCTTCCAGGGAAGCGATGCCTACGGCACCGCCAAGGCCCTGGCTGCGGCCATCGAGAAGGAGGAGATCGGCATCGTCTTCGGCGGCCGTCAGGCCATCGACCTGGACAACAACCAGGTCCCGCAGATCGTCGGCGGTCTGCTGGGATGGCCGCACGCCACCTGGATCAACTCCTTCGAGTTCGAGGGCGACTCCGCCACCGTCAAGCGCCCCGTGGGCGGCGGTTCGGTCGACGTCGTCAAGGTCTCGATCCCCGCTGTGTTCACCTGCAGCAAGGGCCTGAACGAGCCTCGCTACGCCAGCCTTCCCGGCATCATGAAGGCGAAGCGGAAGCCCGTGACGAAGTACAGCGCCGACGACCTCGGCGTGTCCGATGACGTCGGAGCCGACAACGCCCTGACGGTGTTGAGCGACTTCACCCCCCCCGCTGCCCGCCCCGCTGGTCGCATCCTGCAGGGCGAGCTGTCCGACCAGGTTGCCGAGCTCGTCAAACTCCTTCGCGAAGAAGCGAAGGTCCTCTAGCCCCCGGAAAGGAACGAAGACATGGCTGACATTCTTGTGTTTTGCGAAGTCGCCGGGGGCAAGGTCAAGGGCACTGCCCGTGAGCTGCTCGGTAAGGCAAAGGAGCTGGCGGACGGTGGCGATGTCACCGCCTGCCTGCTGGGATCCGACCTCGGCGATGCCGCGGACGGCCTCGGCGAGCTCGGTGCCGACACGGTGATCAAGGTCGAGCACGACGCCCTGGCGTCCTACGTGCCCGGCGCTTGGGCTGCCGCGCTGTCCCAGGCGATCGAAGACAACAACCCGGACGTGGTGCTCGGCGCCGCCAGTGTGCTCGGAAAGGACCTGCTGCCCCGCGCCGCAGCCCTGCTCGAGGCTGGCGTGGCCGCGGACTGCACCGACCTGCGCGAAGGCGACGACGGCATCGAGGGAACGCGTTCCCTCTACTCCGGCAAGGCCCTGGCGACGGTCAGCGTGAACAGCGAGCCGAAGTTCTTCTCCATCCGCCCCAACTCCTTCGTCATCGGTGATGTCGAAGCGGGTGACGGTGATGTGGAGGACTTCGAGGCCGACCTGGAGGACGACTACGGCTACGAAGTGGTCGAAGTCGAGTCCAGCGGTGGCGATGTGATCGACCTCACCGAGGCGACCCGCATCATCTCCGGCGGTCGTTCGCTCAAGAGCCTGGAGAACTTCGGTCTCTTCGACGAGCCAGCACGCCTCATGGGCGGCGCCATCGGTGCGTCGCGGGCGGCCGTGGATGCGGGCTACGCCACGCACTCCATGCAGGTCGGACAGACCGGCAAGGTGGTCAACCCGCAGCTCTACATCGCGGCGGGCATCTCGGGCGCCATCCAGCACCTCGCTGGCATGCGCACGAGCAAGGTCATCGTGGCCATCAACAAGGACGCGGACGCGCCCATTTTCCAGCACGCGACCTACGGCATCGTGGGCGATCTCTTCGAGGTCATGCCGATGCTCACGGAGGAGCTGGCGAAGGTGCTCAGCGACTGATCGGAGAGGGGGGTGCGAGCCCCCCGATCCACCGTCCTGCCGGGCGGTGAGGGTTGCTAGCATCCGCGGCATGCACGCGGACGATCAGTACCTCGCCGCCCGGCAACGCCGGACGCGCCTCAAAGCCCTCTTCGCCACGTCCCTGATTCTGGGCGTGGTGGGGTGGGCTTTCTGGTCTTCGGGCCAGAAGGCCTCCGAGCTCGACGGCCAGCTCGCC
>JAJDAI010000483.1 GCA_029261955.1 Deltaproteobacteria bacterium
CCGCCTCCGATGATCAGAACGCGCATGCGACGTCTCCTCTTCTGCAGCAGCCGGCCGGCGAAACGGCGGACCGCGGGGATTCCATGGGCGAGCTCCGCCCGATTGGCCGGCTTCAGGCAGTACACGCCCAGGCCGATGCCGGTGAGCATCGCGCCCAGCAACACCGTGCGTGCCTCCAGGAACGCGACGAAGCCCCAGGTCGTGACCACCCCGATCACCGGCACCCAGGGGTAGCCCCAGACCCGGAAGGGGCGGCGCAGGTTGGGCTTCTTGCGGGTCAGGGCAAGCACCGAGTAGTTCACGAAGCCGAGGCCGAGCAGGAAGCCGAAGCCGGCCATCGAGGCCACGAACTTGACGGCCCCTGAGGCCGCCAGGAGGGCCGCGGCGACGGCGCACACGCCGAGGGCGATGTGGGGGGTGCGAAAGCGGGGGTGCAGCCGGCCGAGGGAGCGCGGGAAGTGACCGTCGCGCCCCAGCGCGAACAGGACCCGGGCGCTGGCCCCGAGGGTCACAGCGAAGGCAGACAGGCTGGCCATGATGGTCGCGACGACCGCCGCGTAGCGGCCCCAGGCTCCGAACAGGTGGTCTGCGACGTAGATGAACGGGACGTCGGTGTTCGCGAGCTGGGTGTGGTGGACGGCGCCAAACATCACCAGCACCACGAACAAGTACAGCAGGACGGCGACGCCCATCGTGATGACGATCGCGCGAGGGATCGTCTTGCCGGGGGACTTGATCTCTTCGGCCGCCACCGTGATCAGCTCGTAGCCGACGTACGAGACGTAGATCAGCGACATCCCGGGCAGCGCAGCGCCCCAGCCCATCGGGGCGAACGGCTTGAGGTTGGCGGGCTCGACGTGGGCGATGCCGAGCACGGCCACCCCGATCAGCACGACGAGCTCGATGATGTTCATCACCGTGACCGCCTTGAGCGACTCCTCGAGGCCGCGCAGGTTCATCAGGCTGAACACCAGGGTCACCAGGATCACGACCAGGAAGATCGGGGTCGCCTCCCAGAACCACTCCTTGATCGTCAGCGCGAAGACGACGGCGTACAGCGAGCAGGCGGCGACGTTGCCGATCCAGAAGAACCAGCCGGTGAGGAACGCCACCGGGCGCGGCAGCGTGTGGTTGGTCATCGAGTAGCCGCCGCCCGCGATGGGGATGGCGGCGCCGAGCTCGGCGTAGTTGAGCGCGGTGAACATCGTCACCAGGCCCGTCAGCACGTAGACGAGGATGCCGAGCGGGCCGACCATCGCCGCGAGCTCGCCGGGCAGGGCGAAGATGCCCGGCCCCATCATGGCGCCGATCCCGATCATCACGGCCATGAACAGGCCGATGTTTCGCTCGAACTGGACCTGCTGGCTCACCGTTGCTCTCCCCAGCGGAGCACCGCCGGCAGCGTTCTAGGAGATTCGCCACCCGAACACTACCTCGGGAGGCGCGCGGCTCCCCGGAGCCGCCTGGTCCTCCGGTCCATCGGTGAGCGCGACGCCGCGACCGCGGCCTGGTCCTGGACATCGGCGAGCCACTCGCGGACCCGGGCATGCTAGTTCTCTGCCTCCAGGAAGAGGGGGTCCCATGATGCGAACCGCTGCCGCCGTTGTCGTCCTGTCCTTTGCTGCAGCAGGCTGCTCGCCGCGCTCGGGGGCCGACTCCCTGCCGCGGAGCGAAGAGCCGGGCGAGCTGCCGGAGGGCGCGCAGTTCGACCCCTGGTACACGCAGTACATCAACGGACACGGCGTGCCGATCCTCGCGCCAGCTGAGGTGGAGCCGCAGTCGCTCGAGCTGGCGGATGCCATCGTGGGCCAGTTCTTCACCGGGCTCGACGACGCCCTCGACACCCTCGCGGACCGCGGGGCCTACATCAGCTTCTACGCGGCGAGCCAGGATCAGAACGATCTCCCCGAGGTCCAGGCCTTCGGAGGGGGCGGCGGATGGGGTGGTTCGGTCACCGGAGCCGACCGCGAGCCTGTCCACATGTACATGGGCGAGTCGTTCCTCTGGTGCACGAACCCCTACGGCGGCGTGGGCTTCTACGCAGACCTCGTGGTTCACGAGCTGTCGCACCTGCTCCAGAACCACGCGATGTACCAGACCGATCGGGACGCCTTCGATGAGTGGGGCGCGCTGTACGACGATGCGATGGCCGCGGGCCGTTGGCAGGACACCTACGCGGCCACGAACCCCGAGGAGATCTTCGCAGAGACCGCAGAGGCCTTCCACGACGACGCGGGGCGGCCCGACCCGCAAAACAACGGCGTCCTCACGCGGGCGCTGCTCGAGGACTACGACCCCGGGGTCGCGGACTTCCTCGAAGACTGGATGGCGGCCGGACCGATCACCCGGAGCTGTGAGTGGCGACTCCGCCAGCAGGAGCTCGACTCGGGCAACATCCTCGACGGGGCCCGCTCTCTCCCCTGGCTGGCTGCCGAAGGCGGCTACGACAGCGACGCCACCTGGACCGAGACCACGGTGGGGGAGATGCAGGCCGACGATCCGATCCGGCAGTGGTGTGCTCGATACCCGGCGTGCTCGCAGTGGGCCGAGGTCGAGGTGCCGATCTGCGAAGCCGAGGCCTTGGGCGATCGCATCCAGGCGATGGACGGGGACGTACCGGACTACACGCTCACACTCGGGGCCTGTGCCCAGGCTCCGACCTGCTTCGAGTACTTGGACTGTCGGTACAGCGTCCAGTACGGGCCGCATCCGTGGACCGACGATCCCTGACCCTGGACGCCGTCCCTGGCGGGTGAGCAGCTCGACCTCTACCCCCGTACAGCGCCCAGGCCGCCCAGGTGCTGCGCTTCCGTTGCCCGACATCTCCGATCTTCGGCCCGTGTCTCGAGGCGTCGAAGCGCGGGGACCGGGCGGGGCTCCCGACGGCTGACAGGCCTCGGTGCGGGGTCTACCCTTCGCTCGCGGATCCAGGTGTCGCTCGAAGAGGGGCGACGGTCGGATCCGCGTCGCATGTCGAGGGTGGAGGATGGATGCTGGACTGGGTCCTCAACGGCGAGCGAAGGCGCCGGGTCTCCGTACTCCAGCTGGTGGTGCTCCTGGTCTTTGGGCTCGTCGTTGCGTTCACGTCGCTGATGGTGCCCGGGGGCTGCAGCGTGCTCTGCGAGGTCCGCGATGGGGAGGGTGTGTGTCGGGTGCAGCGGATCAGGCTGCTGAGCACCCGAAACCGGGACTTCGCCATGAGCGCCCTCGCCCCTGCGTCCGCGCAGGTCGTCTACAAGGGGAGGTACCGCAACAGGGTGCCAGTGGTCGATCTCGCCCTCGCGGACCCCCCCGAGCGACTCTGTCGTTTCGAGGTCCCGGCGACCGAGGCCGACCGCTGGAACGCGTGGATGGGCGACCAGGGGGACGGCGAGATCCAGATGCCGAAGGTGCTCACGTCGGGTTTGGAGGCGCGGTCGTTGCTCCTGGTCCTCCTGCTGGCGGGCGTCGGCACCGCCGCAGGCTCGGGGCTCGCCATCGCAGTTCGGTTGGGGTTTGTGGGCACCCGAAGCGCCGGGGCCGGGCGCTCCAGCTCCGCCGCGGCGGCCTCGACGGTCTACTCGCCGCCCGCCGCCCCAGCGCCTGCGGTGCGTCCCCCTCCCGGGCCGAGGGTGGCGCGGGCGGGGGTGGCGCTCTCCACATCCCCGGCCCCGCCTCGCGTGGCCGAGCCCAAGCCCGCTCCGGCCGGTCCGGCGTCGGGCCCCGCCCTGCCTCCTTGCCCCCGCTGCGAAAGCAAGGACTGGCGCCCCGTCGCCCGCGGACCGCTGCAGGGAGCGCGGTGTCAGGGCTGCGAGGGAACCTGGGTCGACGGCGCCAGGGCCCACGTCTTCGTGGAAACCGCCGTGGGGGTCGATCCGAGTCTGCTGCCCGAGCTGGCCGGGCACTTCGCCGGCGAACGCCTGGGCTGCCCGCAGTGCCGCCTCGCCATGGATCCCGTGACCCTCAAGGGCGTGCACATCGACCGCTGCGGCCGCTGCGCTGGCTTGTGGTTGGACGACAGCGAGCTCGAGGCGCTGACCCGGGGCCAGCTCAGCTAGGGCGCCACAACCGCGCGAGAGACGGGCCGGCTGTAGAACACAGAAACCCCCTCCAGACGAATCCAGAGGGGGTTCTGTTCGATAATGGCGGAGAGGGAGGGATTCGAACCCTCGGCGGAGCTTGACACCCCGCATTCGCTTAGCAGGCGAACACCTTCGGCCTCTCGGTCACCTCTCCGCTAGAGGGTCTTTCGAGCGTGGAATCTAGAAATGGCGGAGGCGGTAGGATTCGAACCCACGGAGCTTTCACCCGGCGGTTTTCAAGACCGCTGCCTTCGACCACTCGGCCACGCCTCCCGAGAAAGGCTGGGGGAAGATACAGACTCCCCCCCGGGTGGGCAACCGGCTCTTTGTCGATCGCCTACGGGATGCCGATGAGCTTGTGTGTCTGCAGGGACAAACGCCAGCGGGGATGCCTGCGCACGTAGTCCACCGCGGCCTCGACGTTCGCCGCTGCGTCGCCCCAGTCCAGGGGCTGGAGGTAGTGGAAGCGGAAGGCCAGATCCTCCACGTCCTCCGGCTTCACCTCGTGCGGGTAGACCAGCTTCAGCTCGTCCCCGGACGTGATCACCAGCTCGGAGTTCGGCTTCGGGGACACGCAGAGCCAGTCGATCCCCGGCGGAGCCGGCAGCGTTCCGTTCGTCTCCACGCCCACCGAGATCCCCACCGCGTGGCAGGCGTCCACCAGCGCCGTGTCCAGCTGGAGCATGGGTTCCCCGCCCGTGAAGACGACGTAGGGCTCGCCGCCCGGGCCCGCGTCCGCGTCCCAGTGCCGCCTCAGCTCGGTCGCCAGCGCCTCCGCGTCCGCGAACTTGCCGCCACCCGGCCCGTCGGTGCCGATGAAGTCGGTGTCGCAGAACCAGCAGGCGGCTTCGGCGCGGTCGGCCTCGCGGCCCGACCAGAGGTTGCAGCCGGCGAAGCGCGCGAAGATCGACGTGCGCCCGGCCTGCGCACCCTCCCCCTGGAGCGTGACGAAGATCTCCTTGAGCGCGTAGCTCATGGGGCCCCGAAGACCCCCACCAGGATCTCGAGCTCCAAGGCGCCGTCGCCCGCCTCCAGCCGCTCGGCCAGCACGCCGAGCGCCTCGGTCACGAAGGCCGGCCAGCTGCCCGGCGGCAGGGCGTCCTTGAGGCGGGACTTGGGGTCGTCCACCGTCATGCCGAGGTCGGCGGCCGCGGCCTCCGCATCGGAGTAGGGGAAGCGCACCACGCAGAAGGAGGTGTCCTTCAAGGTCCAGCCCGTGCCCTCGGCCGCCCCCGCCAGCGCGTCGCTCGTGCCCAGGTAGAAGTTCGAGCGCGGCGGCGTCATGAGCTCCACCCCGGCCCGCCGGGCGGCCTCCGCAGCCGTGGTCATCATCGAGCTGTTCTCGGGCCGCCCCCAGACGCCGACGCGCAGGCTGCCTTCGGGCTGCACGACCCGCCGCAGCTCGCGCAGCGCGCTCGGGGCATCCGGGAAGAGCATCAGCCCGAGGTTGCAGAAGGCGTGGTCGAAGGACGCGTCGTCCGCCGGCACCGCCTCGGCCGAGCCTTGCCGGAAGAGCACCTGGTCGTGCTGTCGCTCCGCCCGCGCGGCCTCCAGCATCGCGTCGCTCAGGTCGACGCCCACGACGACGCCCTCAGGCCCCACCTCGGGCGCGAGCTTCGCCGAACCCCGCCCCGCCCCGCAGGCCAGGTCGAGCACCTTCGCCCCGCTCAGGCGACCGCGCAGGTCCCCGATCAGCGCGTCCACCGCCGAGACCGTGCGCCGCCCCGGCGAGGCGTTGTAGGCCTCGGCGAAGGCGTTCCAGAAGGTCAGCGCGTCGTTTGCAGGCTCAGGCACCGGCCCACTCCAGCACCGCCTCCATGGCGTCGATCATGTGGGGCTGGTCGTGGGCGCCGGCCATCTCGCGGATGGAGTGCATCGACAGCATCGGGTTGCCGACGTCCACGCCCGCGACGCCCAGGGCCGTCGTCACGATCGGGCCGATGGTCGAGCCGCAGGCCAGGTCGGTGCGGGTCACGAACTCCTGGGTCGGGATCCCCGCGCGCTGGCAGAGGCCGCGCCAGACGGCCGAGGACTCGGCGTCCGTGGCGTAGCGCCACTCCTGGTGGCTCTTGAGCACGGGGCCCTTGTTGAGCAGCGGTGCGTGCTCGCCGTCGTGCATGTCGGCGTAGTTGGGGTGCTGCGCGTGGGCCATGTCCGCAGACACGAGGAAGGTCCGCGCCTTGGCCCGGCGGAGCACGTCGGCGGTGCCCGCGAGCCGCGCCAACGTGTCCCCGAGGAAGGCGCTGGCGGCGCCCCGCATCGAGCGGGAGCCGACCTCCTCGTGGTCGAAGAGCGCGATCACCGAGGTGGCGACCGTCTCCTCCTCCGCCGTGTTCAGCACCGCCGAGAGCGCCGCGTGGCAGCTGGCGAGGTTGTCGAGGCGCGGCGCGAAGATGAAGTCTCCGTTCCGGCCGCCCACAGCCGAGGGCGTCACGTCGAAGAGGCTCAGGTCCCAGCCGAGCAGCCGGTCCTCGTCCACGCCCAGCTGGTCGGTGACCCAGTGCCGGAAGGCCCCCTCTTCGCCGTTGTCGGCGATGCCCCACATGGCCGGCAGGTGCGTCTGCTTGTTGAGCACCAGGCCGTCCTTGTTCACGCCCCGGTTGAGGTGGATGGCCAGGTTGGACACGCGGCAGACCGGCTCGTCGAGGCGCAGGAGGCGGGACTCGATGGCGAACTCGCTGCCCTCGCCGCGCAGCGCGACGCGGCCGGCGATGCCGAGGTCGCGGTCCATCCAGGTGGCGAGCAGCACGCCGCCGTAGGTCTCGACCCCGAGGGTCGCGCAGCCGCCGCTCGGCTTGCGGTCGGGCTGGGGCTTCACGCGCAGGTTCGGCGAGTCGGTGTGCGCCCCGAGGATGCGGAAGCCGGCGTCCTGGGGACCCCTCATCCCCATCTTCCACGCCACGATCGAGCTGCCGCTGCGCACGACGTAGGCCCTCGCCCCGGGCTTCACGCCCCAGTCCGCGGCCTGCTCGTCGACCTTCGTCCAGCCGGCGGCTTGCAGCCGTCGCTCCACTTCGGCGACGGCGTGCCAGGGCGTGGGGGATGCATCGATGAACGACAGGAGGTCGTGCGTCTGCGGGGGTGTTGTCATGCTCAACCCTTCTTGCGGCGGCCCCAGGCGGTCCGGCCGGCGAGGTTGCGGCTCTCCATGCGGGGCAGCACCTCTTCTGCGATCGCTTGATAGAACTCGCGCTTGTAGCGGGCGCGGGGGATGAGCCCGTAGCGCTTCTCGTGCGGACCGACGGGCTCGACCCAGCGGTCGGGGATCACGCCCCAGGCCCGCTCGACCCGGGTGAAGAAGACCGGCAGGTGCTTCTTGGCGAGCGCCGAGACCAGCTTGCCGTCCTGCTCCATCGCCTCGTCGAGGATGGCCCAACCGAGCGCGGTCTGGGACTCCAGGTCGTCGACGATGCGGATGAGCGCCTGCTTCGGCGCGTCTTCCTTCGCCACCTCGGACATGGACCGGAAGAGCGGCGCGGCGAGGGTCTCGGCGATGCAGTAGCGGTCCAGGCAGGCCAGGACACAGCGCTCGAAGGTGGGGCGGCCGACGCCCTGCTCCGCGACCAGCGCGCCCTCCGCGACGTCCAGCGGATCGCCGGTGCCGCCGAGCGCCTCGTAGACCTCCCAGCTCATGTCGGCGTGGTCCAGCTCGGCGCCCACGAACTCGTGCGCGGCCTGGAGCAGGGAGCTCGAGAAGCCCAGGCGGATCAGCCAGGTGAGCAGCTCCGAGGAGACTGCCGCCCCCCGGTACTCCGCCAGCGTGCGCCCTCGCCACTCGGCGAGCACGATGTCCATGTTGGCACTCACGTGCAGGGGCCTCCCAGAAGGGGGCGAACGATAGCAAAGCGGCCGCCCGATCCTTGTTGTAGAAGGCCTGCGTGGAACGAACGAACCTGCTGGGCTTGCGCCCCGACGATCTGATGGCCTGGCTGGCCGATCGCGGCGTGGCGGCCCGCCCCGAGCACTGCCGCCGGGTGATCGCGTCCCTCATCGCCCGAGGGGAAGCCGAGCCGGGCTCGAAGCGCCCCATCCCCAAGCGGGTGCTCGACCGCGTGCACGCCGAGGGAAGCTGGAGCCGCCTGGCCATCGAAGAGCGGGTCGAAGACCCCGACGACGGCTTCGTGAAGTACCTGCTCCGCCACCCGGACGGGGCGCTCACCGAAGCCGTGCGCATCCCGCTCAAGAAGGCCGGCTGCTTCACCGTCTGCTTGAGCTCGCAGGTGGGCTGCGCCATGGGCTGCGTGTTCTGCGCGACGGGCCGGCTTGGCCTGAAGCGCAACCTGGAGGCCTGGGAGATCGTCGCCACCTTCCTGGCCGTGCGCGACGACACGCCGGGGCGCATCACCGGAGCCGTCTTCCAGGGGCAGGGCGAGCCGCTGCACAACTACGACGCGGTCATCCAGGCCGCGCGCGTGCTGTCCGATCCCTGCGGCGGGCAGATCAAGGCCGAGGCCATCACGAACTCCACCGTGGGCCTCGTCCCGCAGATCCGACGCTTCGCGCAGGAGGGTCACAACTTCCGCCTCATCGTGTCGCTGACCTCCGCCGTCGCCGAGCGCCGCACCGAGCTGCTGCCCGTCGCGGGCCGCTTCGGCCTGGGCGAGTTGAGGGAGGCCATGAGCGCAGCTGCCGCCAACGAGGGCGGCCTCTTCACGGTGGCCTGGGTGATGATGGACGGCGTGAACACCGGCGCGGACGAGATCGCCGCGCTGAAGGAGCTGCTCGCGGGCCTGCCCGTGCGCATCAACCTCATCGACGTCAACGACGCGCGTCCGGACGGCTTCCGCGCGCCCGACGATGCCGGGCGCGGGAAGTTCGTCGATGGTCTTCAGGTCCTCGGAGCGCCCATCGTGCGGCGCTACTCGGGCGGCTCCCGCAGGCACGCAGCCTGCGGCATGCTCGCGTCGACCCGGTGGGAAGACGCCCCGAGCTGAGAGCCGGGGGGCGCCTTCGCGCCTCAGATCTTCTTGAGCGGGGAGACCGTGACCGACAGCATGCGCCCCTGCATTTCGGGGATCGAGCTGTCGAGCTTGCCGGTCTCCTTGAGCAGATCCGTCGCCGTGCGAAGCGTCTCGCGGCCCACGTCCTGACGCCGCATCTCTGCGCCGCGGAAGCGAACCGTCAGGCGGACGCGGTGGCCAGCCTCCAGGAACTTCTTCGCCCGGTTGATCTTGATCAAAAGATCGCCCTTGCCCGTATTCGGGCGGAAGCGGATCTCCTTCGGAGCGTTGTCCGTCGCCGCCTTCTTCTTGGTGCGGTCGGTCCGGGCCTGCTCGTACTTGTGCCGGCCGAAATCGAGCAACTTGCAGACGGGGGGGCGGGCCTCTGGCGACACCTCCACGAGATCGAGGCCCTTTTCTTGCGCCATGCGCAAGGCCTCGTGCGTCTCGATGATGCCTACCTGGTTGCCTTCTTCATCGATCAGCCGGATGGGGCTGATGCGAATCATCCTGTTGCGCCGAGGCCCGCGGTCTACGGGCATCTCGGGGGGTCGTCTGCGGCGAATCTCGCACCTCCGGAAATTGGGTGGGCCGATGTATGGCCCGGGGCGCCGACAGCGTCAGCGCAGAACAACGCGGGGCATACCATGTTTGGGGGGGCGGATCGAGCCCCGCTTCTGCGATTGCCCGCCGGGCAGGTAGGCTCCCGACATGCAGTTCCGCACCGCGTCCATCTTCCTCCTCGTCGCCTGCCTCGGCTGCCCCTCCGAGCAGGAGCCCCCCGACAGCCAGGACCTGGTCGTCCGCACGGCCTCCTATTCCTGCGTCGACGACGGCGAGGTCACGTGGTCCTTCGACCTGGGGATCACCGGCGATGCCGACAGCGACGCCACCCGCGTCTACGTCGAGACGGCGGACAGCCCGAACGCCTCGGGCTACGCCCTGGCCGAGGTCGGCCGCAACGATCCCGACGTGGAGTTCTCCGGCGAGGTCGCGGGCACGCCCGACGGCCAGACCCCCCAGCCGGGCGAGGTGCCCTTCTCCTGCGCGGCGCTCGACGAGGTGGACGTGCGCTTCTGCGCCAGCGACTTCGGCGCGGCGGAGGAGTCCTGCTGGCAGTGCGGCGACGGCTCCGCGGGTGAGCCCCCCCAGGGCGTGCAGGCCTGGGTCGACTGCGCCGTCCAGTAGCCCCTCGGCTGCGTCCCTCAGCCCCCGGATCGCCGCTTCCAGCGCCCCGCCGAGTACCAGGGCATGCAGCGAACCTGCGTCACCCCCCGCGTGTAGGGC
>JAJDAI010000484.1 GCA_029261955.1 Deltaproteobacteria bacterium
ACCGCGCTCTACCACGCCACCGCCGGCCGCCTGGCCGAGCTCCTGCCGGTCGCGCTCTACTACTTCTTCGACGAAGCGCACCTCGCTCGCTGCCCCGACCACCGGCGCGGTGGCCCGCTCTTCAAGCACTTCTGCCCGAGCTGCGAGGCGCTCGCCGGAGTCGAGCGCGACGACGCGGACGCTGCGGAGCGCGTCGAGGCCGGGCTTCGCTACCTCGAGGCCGAGCTCGGGGCCGTCGACCGCACGCTGCGCGCCGGCCGCCCGGTGCCGCACCGGCACGCGAGCCTGGAGCTCTGCTCGGACGGTCTGGCCTACGAGCGCGCGCACCGCCAGCGGCTGGCGTCGCCCACCTTCGCCCGCTGGGTCGAGGCCTTCACCCGGGGCGGCGGGCTGCGGCGCGACGATCTGGACGCGCTGCGCGATCGCCTGATCGAGGTGTGCGCCGGCCTGCTGACGGGCGCGCCCGTGACCCCCCTGGCGCCGTCGCCGGAGCTGGGCCAGGCGCGCTGGATGGCCCAGGACCTGGCCTGGCGCCTGCTCCTGGTGCACAGCGAGTGCGAGGGGCCCGCCGCCGAGGGCCTGGACGGGATCGTGGACCGCCTGGCCGATGCCACCGCGGCGACCTGGCGCGACGACGGGGACGCGAGCGCCGTGCTGCGCGGCCTGGGCGACGCGGCGGAGGCCTACCGCGCGCTCGACGCCGAGTACGAGCTGCTCCCCGCCGCCGAGCTCCTGGCCCTCGGCTACCGCCTGCCCGGCGTCGAGCCGGACCCCGCGATCATCGCCGAAGGCGTGGCCTCCGCGGCGCCGCTGAGCCTCGCGCGCGGCGACATCGAGGGCTTTGCGTCCCACGACCTGGACCACCCCGAGCGCCGGCCACTCGCCGAGCGTTGGGCCCGCTGGCTGAGCGGCCCGGTGGGGGAGCTCGCCCGCTTCGAGGTCGCCCCGTTGCGCGCTCGCTCCGGCCTGGATCTGGGCCTTGGAGGCGGGGACGTGCAGCTCTGCGAGGGCGTGGTCCTGGAGGACTTCGACTACGACGTCGCCGACTGGGCCACCGCGCTGCGCTCCGGCGACGCTGAGCCCTCGCCGCGCCCGCACACCGGGGCCTTCGTGAAGGAGCCTTCGGGCGAGATCCTCTGCCTGGAGCTGCCGCGGGAGCTGGGTGAGCAGCTGGCGACCCTGTGCGAGCCGGGGCCTTCGCCCTTCGAGCCCGAGGTCAGCGACGAGCTGATCGAGCTGGGCATCCTGCGGCCCGCGTCCTGGGCCCTGCTGGCCTGAACCTCAGGCGGAGGCGGCCTGGCCGCGCAGCTCGTCGGCGTGCTCCTGCTCGCTCTGGTCGTCCCAGGACACGAAGTTCGAGCCCGTGCCGCCGCCGGCGCTGCCGCCGGGCCCGTCCTTGCGGGTCCAGGGACCCGAGATCCCCGCCATCCAGTCGGCGTCGGCCCAACGCGGCGAGCCGCTGCGGAAGCGGAAGAGGTGCCAGTCGCTGCCGTCGTGCTCGGCGCTGTCCACGAGCTCGATGGCGTCGGGCGCGTGGCCCAGGCCGGCCGAGCTGCCGAGCCAGCGCACGAGGTCCGCCTCGGCCATCGCCTTCTGCGTGCGGAGCTTGCGCGGCATCAGCGAGGCCTTCTTCGCGTCGCGCAGGAAGGCGTAGAGCGCGGCCCGCGTCTCGGGCGCTTCGGCCGCCGGCAGGACGTCGGCTTCGCTCAGCTCCTCGCCCCGGCGCAGCACCGCGCCCGCAGCGAACAGGCGGATCCGGGCGTCGTCGCTGCCGAGCGCCGCGCGCACCAGGGCGGACGTCTCCTCGTCCTCGAAGTGCCCCATCAGATCGAGCGCCAGCCCGCCGGCGCGGCGGGCCGCCACGTACTCGTCGCTCCAGCGCCAGGGCTCGTCGCTGCGCCCCTCGCCGACCTCGTCGGAGACCTGCTGCCACAGCCGCGTGGTCGCGGCGTGCAGCGCGGGGGCCGCGATGGGGGGAAAGGCGCCGCCGTCGAGGTAGTGCAGGGCCAGCAGCAGCAGGGCCCGCTGGGAGCGCAGCGACAGCTCGCCCTCCAGCGCCGTCGGGAAGAGCGCCTCGCCGTGGGCCAGCGAGCTGTTCCACGCCCTCGTCTGCGAGGAGCCGAGCACGCCGCCGTGCCGGGCCAGGGACTCCGCCCAGGCCGTCGCGGCGGCCTCGGTGCCCAAGGTCGCGAGCTGGCGCAGGGCCACCCGCCGGCCACCGTCGGGCAGGCGGGGGTAGATCGAGCGCAGCAGATCGACATCGTCCTCGCTCAGCCACTCCTCGGCCGCCTCCAGCAGCCGCTGGGCGATGGACACGTCCGGGTGCGGGCCGACGGGCAGCTCGCCGCCGGCCGCCCAGAGCAGCCGCAGCGCGCCGTCGCGGTTCAGGTCCACGCGGCCCAGGTTGTCGAGGCCTTCCAGCTGGCTGGACGCGTCCGAGCTGCGGAGCTGGTGCAGGAGCGCGTCCACCGGGTCGGGCGAGGCTGCCGGGCGACGCCGGTCTCCCGAGGACTCGTCGGGATCGTCCAGGGCGGGGTTGTTGCCCGTGAACTCCTCGTCGATGGTCGACAGGCCGACGAAGGACTCGTCCTCGACGTGGCTCGGCGCGTCCTGCGTCAGCTCGGTGTAGAGGTCGGGCGAGTCCTCGCGCAAGGCGGGGGCCGCCGGAGGCTGAGCCGAGGGTGAACTCGGCGGCGCGAACTGGCGGGCCAATCGACTCTCGAGCCGGTTGAAGATCCACCACGCGATGCCGAGCCCGAGGACCAACGCAATCAAGAACCGCATGAGCACCGTCCTCCTCGGCCAACTCCCCCGCCGGCCCGCCCGCGATGGCACTTCGCGCGAGCCCGTCCATAATGCACCGGCATGGGATTCGCCGCCGACCTCGAATCGATTCGCGCCGCGCGGCAGCGCCTGGCCGGGCGGGTCCACGAGACCCCCGCGATGACCTGCCGCGCCCTGGACGAGCTGGCCGGACGGCCCGTCTTCCTGAAGTGCGAGAACTTCCAGCGCACCGGCTCGTTCAAGATCCGGGGCGCGCTCAACGCCGTGCTGAAGCTGGATGAGGGGGTGGCCGCCGCCGGGGTCGTGACCCACAGCAGCGGCAACTTCGCGCAGGCGCTCGCGCTCGCCGCGCGGCTCCGAGGCATCCCCGCCCACATCGTCATGCCCAGCAACGCGCCGGCGGTGAAGCAGCGCGCGGTCGCGGGCTACGGCGCGCGCATCATCCTCTGCCCGCCCACGCAGGCCGATCGCGAGGCCACCGCGGAGGCGACGCGGCAACAGACCGGCGCGACGCTCGTGCACCCCTACGACCACGCCGACGTGATCGCGGGGCAGGGGACCATCGGCCTGGAGCTGATCGACCAGGTGCCGGGCCTGCAGACCGTGATCGCCCCGGTCGGCGGCGGCGGCCTGGCTTCGGGCATCGCCCTGGCCCTCGCCGGCGCGGCGCCGGACGTGGCGATGCACGGCGCCGAGCCGCTGGGGGCCGATGACGCGGCCCGCAGCCGGGCCCTCGGCCGGCGCTTGCCCCAGGAGGATCCCCGAACCATCGCCGACGGCCTGCGCACCGGCCTGGGCGAGTTGACCTGGCCCGTCGTCCGCGACCTCGTCGAGGAA
>JAJDAI010000485.1 GCA_029261955.1 Deltaproteobacteria bacterium
GGGGAGGCGGTGCTCTCGGCGCTGATCCGTGGCCCCGTCACCGCCTGGGATCGCGACCCCTGGTTGATCCGGCAGCTGCTGGAGCGCCACGACCTGTCGGACTCCATCGCCTCGGGGGCCCTGCAGCTGCGCCTCGGCGCCGACCTGCTCGACCTGCTCGACCTCGAGCCCGCCGTGCACCCCGTGCTCGGCACGATCTACCGGAACGAGCTGCGCCTGCTCGGCGAGCCGCTCCGGGATCGCCGGGCCCTCGTGGTCGCCGGCACGCTCTTCGTGGACGACCTGTCGGACGCGCTGCACGCCGAGGGCTTCTCGGTCGGGACCTGGGACGTGAAGGGGCTCGCGCGCGAGGAGCTGGATCACGCTGCCGCGCGCTGGGCCCCGGAGCTGGTGCTCTGCGTCAACCACATCCACGGCCTCAGCGAGGCCTGCCGCGACCTCGGCCTGCCCCTGCGCACCTGGGAGATCGATCCCGCGACCGACGCGATCGCCTCCGTCTCCGGCGACACGGAGCACGCCCGCGTCTTCACCTACCGGCGGGCCCAGGTCCCGGTCTTCGAGGCGGCGAACCTGCACGCCGAGTACCTGCCCCTCGCCGCGAACCCGGCGCGGCGACGGCCGGTGGAGCCCGATCCCGCCTACGCCTGCGACGTGGCCTTCGTGGGCAACTCCACCGTCGAGCGCGGCCAGCTCTGCCAGGCCGAGCTGCTCGGGGCCTACGCCTTGTGGCGCGGAGGGGACCCATCCGAAGCCTCGGCCGAGGCGGAGGCGGCGGTGGCCCGCTGGCTGGCGGAGCAGGCGGAGGACTTCTCCCAGGTCCGCCTGGAGGCGATCCTCGCCGCCGACTCGCCGGCGTTCCTGGAGTCGTGCCGCCGGGCCGGCCGCCACGACCCCCTCGCCCTGCTCGGCGAGATGGCGGCGGCGGACAAGCGCATCCAGTACGTCGCCAACCTCGGCCAGGTGGGCATCCAGGTCTGGGGGGACGAGGCCTGGGCCTTCACGGAGCAGTTCGGCGCGATCTACCGCGGCGCCGCCGGCCACAACCAGGAGCTGACCGCCATCTACAGCGGCGCGCGCGTCCAGATCGACATCGGCCGGCTGTACCAGCAGGACATGGTCACGATGCGCGTGTTCGACGCCCTGGCCTGCGGCGCCTTCGTGCTCGCGGAGCACAGCGAGGCGCTGGAGGAGCTGTTCGAGATCGGGGTCGAGCTGGACAGCTACCGCAGCCTCGACGAGCTGCTCGAGAAGGTGGAGTACTGGCTGCAGCGGCCCGACGAGACCGCCGCGATCGGCACACGAGGGCGCGACGCGATCCTCGCCCGGCACACGATCCGGCAGCGACTGGTCCGCATGATCTCCTGATTTACAGAGGCGTTACCGAAGCTGGGGAACCGGGTCGGGGAACCGCGGGTCGATGAGGAGCGACCCCAACGACCCAGGAGTTTCCATGGCCCGCACCTGCTTCCATCCCTCCCTGCTCGCCCTGCCGAGCCTCATCATCGGCCTCGGCGCCGTCACCGCGCTCGCCGGCGGCCCCTCCCTGCGCTCGGCCCCGGACCGCGGGGACATCGCCCGAGTCGTCGGCTCCTCCAGCATCGACGCCTACGGGGGCTCCGCGCCCATGGCCGCCCTCACCGCCGGGACCGCAGCCAAGCCCGAGCAGGTCGCTGAGGCCCGCAAGAGCGGCGCCGCCTGGCTCAAGACCGTCCAGAGGGCCGACGGCGGCTGGGGCGCTGGCTCCTGGGGCAGCGACGATCTCGCCGCGCCCAGCGACGTCGCCACCACCGCCCTGACCATCCTCGCCCTCGTGCGGGACGGCGGCGGCGTCGACATGCACAAGGAGTCCATCACCCGGGCCGCGCGCTTCGTCACCAAGACCATCCAGGAGAGCCCCAAGAAGTCGCCCGAGCTCAACTCCCCCGGTCAGACCCAGCCGCAGTACAAGCTCGGCCGCCTCGTCGACACCCACCTCGCCGCGATGATGCTGGGCGAGATGGTGGGCACCTTGGACGAGGAGACCAACATCGCGATGGACCAGGCCTACGACCGCGTGCTGGGCAAGGTCCAGATGGCGCAGCGGGCCGACGGCTCCTTCGACGGCGACGGCTGGGCGCCCATCCTGTCCTCCACCATCGCGGCGAGCGCCCTGAACCGCGGCGTGGAGCTCGGCAAGCAGGTCGACCAAAGCGTCATCGACGCCAACGACCGCTACCAGGCCAGCAAGATCGACAGCCAGACCGGCGCCGTGACCAGCGGCGAGGGCGCGGGCGTGGACCTCTACTCGGTCGCCTCGGCGCTGAAGGGCAACAAGGAGCGCAAGGACCGCACCGCGAAGCGTGTCGCGGACCGCCCCACGGACGTCGGCCTCCAGGCGGCCCAGAAGGAGGCCGAGGTCGCCGAGATCGCCGCGACCGACCGCGTGGTGGGCGACAGCAGCGGCCAGCTCTTCACCGGCTTCGGCTCCGCCGGCGGCGAGGAGATGCTCAGCTACATGATGATCAGCGACACCCTCAGCGACGAGGGCGGCGAGCGCTGGGAAGGCTGGAACGGCAAGGTCGGCACCTACCTCGTCGGCACGCAGAACGCCGACGGATCCTGGGCCGGTCACCACTGCATCACGAGCCGCACCTTCGTCACCGCCGCCGCGATGATGACCCTCGGCGCCCCCGAAGCGGCCACCATGCGGGCCGAGCGCGCGATGAAGAGTGAGGGCACCGCGGTCGGCGCCTTCGCCCCGGACCACGGCACGAAGTAGCATCCCCGCCATGAGCCACCCGAACCAGCGCCGCCCTCAGCCCGGGGGCGGCGCTGTTCTGTCTCGGCGGGACCTGCTCGTGCTGGCCGCGCTGCTGGCCGCGGGCTGCCGGGGGGAGGCCCTGGTGGACCGCGCGCGCTTCGGGCTGACGCGGGACGCGGTCGAGCGCGGCCTGCGCTGGCTGAGCGAGCAGCAGAGCCCCGACGGCCGCTTCCCCTCGACCACCTACGGCCTGCTCAAGACCGGCCAGAGCACGACGCCCTTCGTGGTCACCTCGGTGCTCCAGCTCCCCCCGAGGCTGCGTGACGAGGCGGTGCTGAAGAAGGCGCTTCGCTCCCTGATGGGTCTGCAGAAGGCCGGCGCCCTGGGCTTCGCG
>JAJDAI010000486.1 GCA_029261955.1 Deltaproteobacteria bacterium
AGCTTCATCGCCTCGACGATGCAGAGCGTCGCGCCCTTCTCCACCCGCTTGCCGACGTCCGCGAAGGGCGCCGAGTCGGGGGCCGGGGCCCGGTAGAAGGTGCCCACAAAGGGCGAGGTCACCACGTGACCCGTCTCGACCGGAGCCGCCGGGGCCAGAGCCGCGCCGAAGCCCGGAGCCCCGAGCGCGCCCATGGGGGCCATGCCCGCCACGACGGTCGGCGCGGCTGTGCCGCGCTTCACTGAGATGCGGACGCCTTCGTCCTCGTACTCGAGCTCGGTCACATCGGTGCCGTCGATGAGCTCGAGCACCGCCTTGATGTCGTCGATCTGCATCCTGCGCTCCCGGGACCCTCTCAGCCGCGCGCCGCCGCCAAGGCAGCTTCGACGCCGAGGACGTATGAGGTGGGTCCGAATCCCTGGATCGTGCCGATGGCCACGGGGGCGAGAAGCGAGCGATGGCGAAACGCTTCCCGTGCGGCCGTGTTGGAAAGGTGGACTTCTACCACGGGGATCTGGAGCGCGCCAACGGCGTCCCGAAGCGCGACGGAGGTGTGCGTAAAGCCACCCGCGTTGAGCACCACCGCGTCCGCATCGCCGGCACCGGCCGCATGCAGCGCGTCGATCAGCACGCCCTCGTGATTCGACTGGAGGCAGGAGACCGTGGCGCCCAGCGCTGCAGCGCGCTCCGCCACCATCCGGTCGATGTCGGCCAGCGTCGCCGTGCCGTAGACCTCAGGCTCGCGGGTGCCCAGCAGGTTCAGGTTGGGCCCGTGCAGGACGAGGACGCGCATGCTCTGGCTCCCCTCAAAATGAGCGGCGCCCGCGCCCCGAAAACTCGGGACGCGGGCGCGCTCGATTCACGCCAGGGCCGTTGCCGGCCCCGGCCGAGCCGCTACTGGCTCGGCTGCAACACCATGATGTAGAGGTCGATGCCCATGTCGATGAGGATCGAGGACTCGATCTCACGACCGGTGTCGTCCTGCGGGAGGCTCTCAACGTAGACCCAGGTGCGGGCTACGCCGTTCTCGTCCGTCCAGGTGTCGTGGAAGGTCGGGCGGTAGTCGCCTTCGAAGTTCCCGGAGAACTCAGCGAAGGTCTCGTCGCCCGCGTCGAAGTCCGACCAGCGCTCGGTGTCCGGCAGGGTGACGGCCTCGAGGACCTCCTGCGGCATGACGTAGATCTCGTGCCAGATGGACGTGAAGCTGACGCGCACGTTGTTGAGGGGCTGCTCGGTGTCCACATCGAGCACGCTGATGCTCAGCGGGAAGATGACCGCCGGGCTCGGCTCGCAGTTCGGGTTCGTCGGCAGACCGGTGTCCCCGTCGATGTCGCAACCGAACCAGGGGACCTTGACGTCATCCTGCTCCAGGAACACCGCGTTGGGCGGGGCGTTCCAGGGTCCGTTGGCGCATCCGGACAGCACGAACACGGTGCTCAAGAGCGCCGCGATGAGAGGGAATCTCATGTCAATCTCCTGCGCCTGTCAGGACGTCCGCTTCTGCGAACCAGTCCAGCCAGGAATCCACTTCATCTGTGGGCAAACCAACGATCTCCGGCCGGCCCAGCTCTTTTAATAGTACCCATGAAAGCACCCCTCCTTGCAACTTCTTGTCCCCGAGAATCGCTCTGCGCAAGAGGTTTCTTGGTGGATTCGGAGCCGAGGAGGGCAGCCCGAGGGAGGTGAGGAGGCCCGCGATCCGCCGAGCCTGGTCCTGCGATCCAACGCCGATCCGGGCCCCGAGGGCCGCGGCGCCCGCGAGGCCGATCGCGACCGCCTCGCCGTGCAGCAGCTCGCCGTAGCCGAAGGCCCGCTCGAGCCCGTGGCCCAGCGTGTGGCCCAGGTTGAGGATGCGGCGCAGCCCCGCCTCCTTCTCGTCCTGGGCGACGACCGACGCCTTGAAGCGGACCGAGGCCTCGACGATGGCCGCCAGGGTGGCCGGGTCCCGGGCGAGCGCCAGCTCGGCCCCCTGCTCCAGCAGGCCCTGGAGCGGCCCCGTGGACAGCAGGGCCGTCTTGAGGGCCTCGGCCAGCCCCGCGCGCAGCTCGCGGTCCGGCAGCGTGTCCAGCGTGCTCAGGTCCGCCCACACGAGGGCCGGCTGATGGAAGGCGCCGATGAGGTTCTTGCCCGCGCGGTGGTTCACGCCGGTCTTTCCACCCACGGAGCTGTCGACCATCGCGAGCAGCGTGGTGGGCACCTGGACGAAGGGCACGCCCCGCAGCGTCAGCGAGGCCACGAGGCCCGCCATGTCGCCCAGCACGCCGCCGCCGAGGGCGACCACGGGGGCCCCACGCTGCCAGCCCGAATCCAGCAGCCGATCCACCGCGTCGAGCACCGGGTGGATGTCCTTGCGCCGCTCGCCGGCCGGCATGGTGATCTCGACCAGGTCGCGTCCGGTGGAGCGAAGCGCGGCCGCGGCGGTGGCCCCGTGCAGCGGCCCGACGTTCCAGTCGGTCAGCAGGGCGATGGGGCCGCTCCCGATGGGGCCCACGGCCTCGCCCAGCCCCGCCAGGATCCCGCGCCCGATCACGACCTCGTACTCGGCCCCCGGCACGGCCACGGGCACGCGACGGAGCTCCTCGGGCTCCACCGGCTCTGCGGGCCCGGGCTCCCCCAGGGCAGCCTGGAGGACGGCCGCGACGTCCCCTGCCGGGCCGTCAGCGTCCAGGCGATGGTGCGCCTCGCTGTAGGCGGGCTGGCGGGCCCGAAGCATCTCCGTGAGGGTCTGCGGGTCCCACAGGGGGCGGTTGGCGTCCGCGGGGGTCAGGCGCCGCAGCAGCTCGCCCGGGCTCACCTCGAGGTGGATCCAGTGGGCTGAGTCCCTGAGTCGACGCCGGCTCGCCGGGTCGAGCGGCGCCCCGCCTCCCAACGCCACGACGCGGCGCGGCACGGCGACGGCCGCGGCGAGCAGACGTGCCTCCATGCTTCGAAAAGCGGGCTCGCCGAAGCGCTCGAAGACGAGGGGGATGGGGTGCGCGAAGGCGGCCGCGACCTCTTCATCGAGGTCCACGAAGGGCCAACCCAGGGCCCGCGCGAGGCGCTTGCCGACGGTGGTCTTGCCCGCCCCCATGAAGCCCGAGAGGGCGATGGGGCGGTCTGCGCTCAGGGATGCGAGAGGCAGGGCCTCCCCCGGGGTCGCGCCGGCTACTTGAGCTGGCGGACGATGGAGGGGGTGATGAAGACGAGCAGCTCGCGGCGATCCTCGCGCTTCGTGGTCGTCTTGAAGAGCCAGCCGAGGACCGGAATCTTGCCGAGGCCGGGGACGAAGCTGCGCGCGATGGACTCCTCGAAGGAGTAGACGCCGCCGATGACCGTAGTGTCGCCGTCCGCCACCATGACGGTGGTGTTGGCTTCCTTGATCTGGATGGTCGGCAGACCGCGGACCGCGCCACCGAAATCAGGACGGTTCTTGGTCAGCTGGATGTCCAGGAAGATGGTGCCGTCCGCGGTGATCTGCGGGGTGACCTCCAGGAGCAGCACAGCCTCGACGAACTGGACGTTGGTGCCTCGCAGCGACGCCGTCTCGTAGGGGATGCGCGCGCCGTCGCGGATGGTCGCGCTCTGGTTCGTCACCGTGGTGATCGACGGGGCCGAGATGATGCGGCCCGTACCGTTGGTCTCACCGGCAGTCAGGCGGGCGTCGATGTTCAACACGCCGGTCAGCGAGCCGAGGCTCAGGCCGAGCGAGCCCGCCTGGCTCTGCGCCGGCAGGTCGACGACGTACGAAGGCGTCGTCGTGAAGTTGGCCGGTCGACCACCGATGGTCGGCGTGCCGTCCGCAGTGATGGTGCTCGCGGTGTTGCCACCCGACAGGCCGACCGAGTTGGGGAAGAAGAGCCCCGTCGGCGCGCCCGAGGAGGGGCTGAAGTTCAGGTTTCCGCCCCACTGGATGCCCAGGGACCGGCTGAAGCCGCTGTTGGCCTCGACGATGCGGGCCTCGATGTGGACCTGCGGGGTGCGCGTGTCCAGGGCCTTGACCAGCTGGCGGAGCTGGCTGAGGTTCCGGTCGATGTCCCGGATGATGAGGCTGTTGGTGCGCTCGTCGAAGGTGATGGAGCCACGCTTGCTCAGCATGTCTTCCATCTGCTTCATGACTTCCTGAGCCGACGCGTAGTTCAGCGGCAGGGTCAGGACCCGCAGGGGCAGGGAGTCGACCTCGGCCGACTTCGCGGCCGCAGCGTCCTCACGCTCCTTGCGGATGGTCTCGATGGGCGCGACCCGGATGATGTTGCCGTACTGCACCGCGCCGAGGCCCTTGGCCTGGAGGATGGCAGCGAGCGCCTGATCCCAGGGCACCTCGTGCAGCTGCACCGTGACGACGCCCTCGACGTCGTCGGAGCTCACGATGTTCAGCTTGCTGACCGCGGAGACGAGCCGGAAGACGTTGTGGATGCTGGCGTTGACCAGGTTCAGGTTGATCGGGAAGCCCCGCCACTGGTGGCTCGGGTCGATCTCGCCGAGGAACACGCCCTGCTGGCCGAAGATGCCCACCTGCTTGCGGTTGGCCGACTTCGCCGGGTCCAGGAGCTGGCCGCTGCCGCCGATGAGGCGCTCGCGAGCGACCGCGTTGCCCTGCGACTCGTCTTCCTCGGCGACCTCGGGCTCCGGCTCCTCGTAGGTCTCCACGGACTCGGTGGCCTGGTAGGCCGCGCCGGCGATGGAGGGAGGGATCGGGAAGTCGATGAGGAGGACGTTGTCCTGCTCGGTGATGGTCGGGGTGACCGAAGCGCGGAGGTCGACGACCACCTTCACCTCGCCGCGCACCTGGCGCGAGCGGAAGGCGGAGACGCCGCTCACCGGGGAGGCGAACTGGCTGGTGTCGATCTTGCGCTCGAGGCCCGTGCCCAGCGCGGAGTCGCGGAAGGCGATGACCATGCGCTCGTCACTCGGGTACGAGGTCGAGTAGTCGAGGCGGCTGGAGCCGGTGATGATCAGGCGGCTGATGCCGTCGGACAGCTGCTGCTGGAAGTCGACGCCGCGGACCTGGTTGCTGGCGCCGGCGTAGTTGTGGTCGCCGTCGACCGAGCTGAGCTGACCCGTGCGGGTGCTGTCGAGCCGGAGCTGCGCGTCGGGCGAGGAGCTGGAGGAGACTTCCTCCTCCTCGGCCATGGCGGCGGCGATGGCGTCGAGGCCTTCGTCCGAGCTGCCCGAGTCCTCACCCTTGAGGGTGATGCGGACCGTCGTGCCGGTGAACTCCTCTTCGTACTGGAGCACCTTCGTCAGGTAGATCAGGATCTCGGTGTTCGTCCCGTCGGCGTCGCTGTTCTCGGACAGCTCGACCTTCGTGATGAACCCGTTGTCCACCTGGAGCACCGGCTCGAGGTCGCCCATGGTCATGCCCGCGCACTGCACGGTGAGCTTGGGCGGCTCGGTGATGAAGAAAGAGCCGCAGTTGGGCCGCTGTGTAGCGGACAACTCCAGCACCACCCCGCCACCGGACTCTTGCACCGACCAATTGGTCAGCGAGCCGGTCTGCGCCGCTTCCTGGGCGAGAGCGGGAGTGGCAACAATCAGCGCGGCAAACGCCACAAAGGCAGTCAAGCGACCCATCTCAATCCTCCGCCGGCCCCGGAACCGGCCCTCAGCATGTCCTGCGTACGTCACTGCTTTCGAGCCTCTTCGGGGTCGGGCAGTCGCATCGTGATCTCGTTGATGATCAACTCGTTCTCGATGGGGTCCCGATATTCCTCGGTAATGATCACTTCTTCAGGCTTGATCTGCGTGACCTTGCCCCAATTCTTGCCAACCAGCGTCCCCAGCTCGACCACGTGGCCCATGCCGTCCGGATCTTCGACCAGGGCTCGGGGCGCCTGGATGTTCCAGATGATCCCGCGCAGCCGGTAGGAGTCGATCTCGTGCACCTGGAGCGGGCCCTTGACCCCCTCGATGTTGCCGACGACCAGTTCCTTCTGGATGAACGAGCGGTAGGGGTCTCGCTTGCCGATGGAGTTGTAGGAGTAGCGCGCCTTCGGCTCCTCCTCTTCCTTCGGGGCCTCTTCCACCGCCGGA
>JAJDAI010000487.1 GCA_029261955.1 Deltaproteobacteria bacterium
TCGAGCGGGTCTACGTCGAGGACGTCGTCTACGACGAGTTCCTCGCGAAGCTCGTCCAGGCCACGGAGGCGCTGCGCACCGAGGGCGACGACATCGCCGAGGTCGGCCCCCTCTGCAACGCCAACCAGTTCACCATCGTGCAGAAGCAGCTGGACGAAGCCGTCGCTCGCGGCGCGCGCGTGCTCTGCGGCGGCGCCCCCACGGGCCAGGGCTGGGGCTTCCAGCCGACCGTGCTCGCGGACGCGCCGCACGACTGCGCGGTCTGGACCGACGAGACCTTCGGGCCCGTGCTGCCGGTGACGAAGGTCCACTCCGCCTTCGAGGCCGTGGCCGAGTGCAACCGCTCCCCCTACGGGCTGAGCGTGTCGGTCTGGGGCAAGGAAGTGGGCCGCGCCGCCGCCGTGGCCCGGCGCTGCGACGTGGGCATGGCGATGGTCAACAACCACGCCTTCGCGGGTTCGGTGCCCACCTCACCCTGGGTCGGCCGCAAGGACTCCGGCACCGGCGTGACCGGCTCCCACCTCGGCATGAAGTTCCTCACCCGGCCGCAGCTGGTGATGGTCGACAAGAGCCGGGCGAAGGACCTGTGGTGGTTCCCGCTGACCCCCACGGTGCTCACCATCGCGCGCACCGCGCTGCGCTCGCTCGTGGCTCCCCTTGGCGAGCGCATCTCGCTGACGCTGAAGCTGCTGGGGCTGCTGGGCAAGCGCTGGGGCTGAGCCCCGCTCCGCACGACACCGAACAAAAGCCGAACGAACCCGCCGGCCCCACGCGTGCCGGGGGCGTGTTCGCGTGGAAGTTCCATTGCCGTAGGCCCTGATAACACAGGGTTTTCCCGGACATGGGGCATCACCGCGCCAGGGCTGGCGCTTTTCTCCAAGACGGGGCTTGCCGCCCGCCCGAACTCGGCCTAGAAACAGGGATAGCCGTCCGCTGCTGCTGGTCTCGCTGAAACGTCTGACGGAGTTCCTCATGATTCGATTCACTCGCGGTTTGTTCTTTCTCGCTCTCATCTCCCTCGCCGTCGGCTGCGCCCCCAAGCAGACGACCGGCCCGGCGACCACGAGCGGCGACCTCTCCAACCAGAACGCGGAGCTCGACGGCTTCGGCGAGCACGGCCCCATCACCGAGGCCGAGCTGCAGACGCTGCGCGAGAACTTCGCCCGCGTGCACTTCGACTTCGACAAGGCCGAGCTCGCGCAGCCCTCGCGGGACGTGCTCAGCGCGAACGCGGACATCCTCATCCGCCACCCGGACGTGAAGGTTCGCGTTGAGGGCCACGCCGACCACTACGGCTCGGACATCTACAACCTCGCCCTCGGGCAGCGCCGCGCCGACGCGGTCAAGCGCTACCTGACAGACCTCGGGGTGGGCACGTCCCAGCTCGACTCCATCTCCTACGGCGAGGAGCGGCCGCTGGTCGCCGAGGCCGCCACCAAGGACAAGGAAGTGCTGAACCGGCGCGCCGAGTTCCTGGTCATCGTGGGTGGCGAGTCGGTCGAATCGTCGTACTGACGTCCCCCGGACTCATCGCGGCGGGCGTCCTTCGGGGCGCCCGTTTCGCGTTCTGGGGCTCGGGCCGACGAGCTCAGCGCGGCAGCGGGCCGCCGTCGCGCATCCGCAGCTCGGGGCCCGCGTCGGTCAGCACGACCTCGGCCCGGTCCGGCACGGCGAAGCGGGCCTCGGGCACCCGCCGCACGAGGCGCTCAGCGAGCCCAGCGGCCTGCGCGGGGTCGTCCAGGAGCACCGCGCCCGCGAGCGAGGGGTGCACGACGGTGACGAGCCGGCCGGAGCGCTGGGTGCGCAGCCCACGCCCCGCGGGCTCGAAGCCGAGCAGCTCGTGGAAGGCGCGTTCGGGCGAGAGGACCCGGTCGGTGTGGGTCGGCGCCGAGCGCGGCAGCTCGCGCCCATCCAGGTGCACCGAGCCAGTCCAGCGCGGAAGGACCGGGCGGCCCTGCCCCGCGACGGCGAGCGCCCAGGCAGCCGCTCGCTCGACCCCGGCCTCGGGCCCCGGGGGGCCGACTGGGGCGCGCAGGCCCGCCGTGCCCGCTCCTCGGCAGGCGGTGACGTCGCCGTCGGCGTTGACGAAGAGCCAGCTGCCCCCCGGGGAGGCCTCCTCGAGCAGATCGGTCAGGAGCCGGTCCCGGCTCGTGTCCACGCGCACGGCCTGGCCCCAGGACTCGCCGACGGCGCGGCGCACCTCGGAGCGCACCTCGCGCACGCAGGGGGTGGAGGACGAGACACCGGGCGGGAAGCTCTGGCTGAAGGCGTCGCGCTTCGCGAGTCCGCGTCGGACCAGGCGCTCCAGCACCGCGTCCCGGGCCGCGCCCAGGAGCTCGGAGTCGTCGGCCAGGTCCAGGCTGCGCGCCGCGGCGACGGCCACGCTGGCGGCCTCGGCCGGCGACCACTCCCCGGCTTCGGTGCCCAGGCAGTCACGCCGGGCGGCGAGGGCGCCCCGCTGGCCGTGGCAGAGCGGGACCCAGTCCAGCCAGGCAGCGGCGCGTTCCGAGACGGTCGTGTCGGCGTCCAGGCGGGTCGACAGCAGCTCCTCGCGCACGCGGCGCTCCATGCCCGCCGGCTCGCCCACCAACAGGACGCGCGCCAACTCGACGGAGAGCGGGGACGCCGTGGGCGCCCGTCCCTCGAGCGCCCCGAGCACTGCTGCGGCCCGGGACGTCGCGTCGCGGACCCGGGGCTCGTAGAATGCCGACGGGGCCGCGACCAGGAATGCCTCAACGAGCAGCGGCGGCAGGGCAGAGGCCGCAACCTCCACCGGCTGGACCAAGACGAAATCGAAGAGCGCGTCGCCCCCGGCGTCGTGCAGACGCGAGGGGGGCGAGTCGGCGCTGCGGACCTGCCTCAAGGGCTGGTCGAGACCCGAGTCGAGCCGCCCCGAGAGCACCCACAACGCGAGCACCCCGGTGATGAGTACGCCCAGCACGAAGCCCAAGACGGACGGCGGCAGAAGCCTGCTCAAGGGATACCTCCTGGGTTGCGCGGTGGTGGCGGCGGTCTTCGCG
>JAJDAI010000488.1 GCA_029261955.1 Deltaproteobacteria bacterium
GGGGCCGCGCGGGGTGCCGGGCGGCGCGCGCAGGGGGCGCTCCTGAGAGTCGCCGTCGGGCGCCTCCGCAGATTCCGCGGCGGAGGCCTTGGGCGCAGCGTCCGTGGACGCTCCCGCGTCGGTGGAGCTCGAGCACCCCAGCATCAGCAGAACCAGGGGAAGCAGTCGCGTCGTGGTCAAGGCAGCACCCTCCGGCGCAGAGGCTAGCGCGGCGCCTGGGTCTCGGCACGCTCCGGGGGCCTCGCAGACGGGCGCGGGCTACACTCCGCCACCGATGCGCGTCCTTCCGGTTCTCCTCCTACTCCCTTCCCTGGCCCACGCGGGCGAGCTGCTCGACGCCCAGGATCGGGACCGCGTCGCCCAGGCGCTGCGCCCCGCCGGCCAGGTCGTCTCCGATCTGACCGCCCTGCGCGACGACGTCAACGGCGGCCTCCAGCCCCCGCGCGACCGCTTTCGGCTGAGCAGCGCCGACGACCTCGACGACCCCTTCGCGGTCGTGCAGCGCGCGAGCACCCTGCACCAGACCCTCGAGGTTCGACCGGGTCAGGCCCCCGGCTGGACGGGTCTGTGGGCGGTCGCCCAGGGGGAGTACGGGGACTTCGGGGCCGACCCCTGCGCCAAGACGCTGGGTGTTCTGCGCGGCGGGCTCGGCCTCGTGGATCGCATGCTCAAGGCCCAGGCCGCCCAGGGCGACAAGTGGAGCAAGCGCGAGGCGGCGGACATCCGCGGTCAGGTCAGCTCCGAGCTCGACGTCGCGCTCGGCGCCCTGCTCGACGAAGCCGCCGTGGCCCACTGTCGGGTGGAGGCATCCACCGCGCGCATCGACGCGGAGCAGCGAACTGCGCTCTGGTCGACCCTGCTGGAGCACCTCGGCGGCGCCCGCAGCGATGCCCAGCGCGACGAGGACGCCGCGGCTTTCGGCGAGGCCTGGAACGCCGTGGACCGCGGCGGCCTGCTGCGCGCCGGCATGGACTGGTCGGAGTCGCTGACCGAAGCGGCGGTGGCCCTCGCTGGGCTGCCCGCGACGGCCTGGCCCGCCGCCCCCGTCATCCTGCCCACCGACCTCGGTGAGGTCTGGCTCGGCTCGGCGGCATCGAACTCGGGGACCGGCGACCCCGTCCTGCTCGTGGACCCCGGCGGCGACGACCAGTGGAAGCTCGTGCGGGGCGACCGGGCGGTGCGCGGCTGGATCGACCTCGGGGGCGACGACTCCTGGCAGGGCGCGGGCGGCGCCTTCTTCTCGGTCGCGGCCGGCGTGGACGGCGGCGGCGACGACACGCACCGCGGCGAGATCGGGGCGACGGGGGGCGCGGCCTTCGGCGTGTCCACCTGGCTCGACGGCGGCGGCGCGGACGTCTACCAGGCCGCCGCGCTCGCGCAGGGGGCGGCGCTGTTCGGCGTCGGGGCCTTGCGCGACGGCGGGTCGGAGCGGGACGTCTGGGAGGCGCGCGGCTTCGCGCAGGGCTTCGGCGGACCGGGCGGACTCGGGCTCGCGCAGGACCTCGGCGGGGACGACTCCTGGGCCCTGGCCGACGGGGCCGGGCAGGGCGCGGCCGCGGGCGTGTCGATGCGGCTGGGCGGCGGGGTCGGGCTGCTCGTGGACGAAGACGGCGACGACGTGTTCGCCGGCGGGATCGGGGTCCAGGGCAGCGCGCAGCGCGGCGGGTTCGGCCTGCTCTTCGACGCACGCGGCGACGACCGGCGCACGGCGCGTGAGCTCGCCCAGGGCGGCTGCTCGTTTGGCGGAGCGGGCCTCTTGATCGACCTGACGGGCGACGACGCCTACCTCGCAGACCGGGGAGCCCAGGGCTCAGCCCGACACGCCTGTCTCGGCGCGCTCATCGAGCGGACCGGTCAGGACACCTACAGCATCGAGCAGGCCGGGCAGGGCTCCGGCCACGACGGCGGCCTCGGGATGCTCGTGGACACGGCGGGCATGTCGACCCTGCTCCGGGCGGGTCGTGAACGCCCTGGCGAGCCCGGCCTGTCCGTCGCAGCCTTCGCGCTGGGCCGCCTCGTGGACTCGATCAGCGACGAAGTCGAGCCCGGCACCGTGATCAACCAGGGGTTCATCGGCGGCCTCGTGCGGCACGACGAGCCCAAGCTGAAGGGCACGCCCTCAGCCGACGAGGCCGCGCGCGTGCTCGCGGGCACGCAGCCGGGACGCGGCGCTGCGGTGGGTCGCCAGCTTCACGGCTGGTCGAGCGGAGCCGACGTCTTCCTGTGGCTCCTGCCCAAGGCCGACGCGCTGCGCCCGGACCAGAGCGAGGCGCTCGAGACGCTGCTGCGCGGCCACGTTCGCGCGAAGCAGATGCAGACGGTCGCCGCCATCGCGACCGGCCTCGCCGACGCAGCCGGGAGCGCCCCCCGCACCGGTGGCGACCCCAGCGCCGCCTTGTACCTGCGCTGGCTCGGCCTCGTGGTCGCCAGCGGCCTCGTGCCGCCCGACGCTGCCGTCGCTGCCGCCGAGCCGCTCTGCGATCACCCCGCCTGGCCCGTGCGCCAGCAGGCCTTCGCGGTGCTCAAGGAGTCCGCCCGACGCGGTCCGCACAAGGCCTTCACGGGCTGGGCGAAGCGCGCCGCGGTCGCCATCGGCTCGGATCCGGTGCCCCAGGTGCGCGCGGAAGCCGCCTCGCTCCTCGGCTACGTCGGCGAACCCAGCGCGGCCTCCTCGCTGGGTGAGGCCCTGCGCACCGGCTCCTTCGAGCTGCGCTCGGCCGCCGAGTTCGCGCTGTCGCTCATCGCCGCCCGCACGGGCCCGTCGGTGGCGCGCGTGGTCTTTCCGCTGGCCGAGGGCGAGCCCGGCGAGTCCTCCCCCACCCGCGACTCGGGCCTGCGCATCCTGGGCGCCACCGGCCACGAGGAAGCGCTCGACGTGCTGACCGAGGCCCTGCAGACCGGCGACGACCCCACCCGCCTCGCCGCGCTCGCCGGCGCCGAGGCACTGGGTGGCGACGCCGTCGTCGAGGCCATCACCGCGCTGCTGGAGCAGGGCCTCTCAGCCCGCGTCGACCGCGAAGCCCGCGCCGTGCTCGAGGCCCTCGCCCCGCCCGAGGACTGAATCCCACCCCGCGGGCTGAGAGGGGTCAGACCCCACCTGGCCCACGAAGGGCCTCAGTCGCAGTCGAGCACGTAGTCGTACTCCTCGCCGCTGAGCAGGCACTCGATGCCGTCCTCGCTGGTGACCGTGCCGTCGATCAGGCCAGCCTCGTCCTTCGCCGCGATCACGGTCCAGGTGCGGTCCAGGAAGCCGGTGTAGGTGTAGTCGACCGTCCAGCCGTTGTTGTTGCCCTCGCCGTCGGTGATGGCGGTGCCGGCGTTCATGGTGAAGGAGCTGTCGTAGTCGCCGTCCCAGCGCTCGTGACCCTCGATGACGAGGTTCGCGTTCTGGAAGCCGGTCCAGGCGATGTCGTACCAGCCGTCGTCCCGCAGGGCCCAGGTGCCGTCCCACTGCCGATCGTCGATCGTGTACTCGTAGCGCACGTCGTCGATGGTCAGGGCGGCGGTGCAGGGGATGCCCTCCATGTGCATCGCGATGCTGCCCTCGGTCCCGGTGCCCGTCGCCTCGTAGCAGCGCCGGCAGTTGGCGTAGCCGTTGATGCAGAGGTCCCAGTCACCGCGGGCCTCCGAGGCGGCCTCTTTCACGCCCTCGGAGATCTCGTCCAGGTCGCCGAGCAGGCCGTCGAGGTCGTCGGCGGTGCGCTCCTCCAGGCGGGTCTTCTCCCAACTCGTCAGGCGATTCTGGTTGAGGGGGAAGCAGCTGATGAAGAGCAGCACGGCGGGAAGCAGGGTCAGGGCGCGCATCGGGGGTCCTCCGGTCGGAATCTGGCGTCGGTGGAATCATGTGCACCTGAGCCGGTCTTGTCCGGGTCGGGTATGACCGGGGTATGAGTTCGGTGCCGATCCCCTGCCCCGTCTGCGGCCACAACCGCGCCACCGACGGGATCTGCGAGCGCTGCGGCGTCGCGTTCTCGGGTTTCGTGAAGCCGAGCCGGGACGCCGAGCCGGGGGACGTGACCGGCTTGCTCCGGGGCCTGGCGATCGCGGCCGGGGTGCTGCTTCTGCTCGTGGTGATCGGCGCGGCGCTGATCTTGAGGCAGCGCATCGCGCCGGGGCCCGAGCAGGACGCCGGGCTCCTCACGACCGAGCTCCCCACAGCCGAGCCCGCCGCAGCCGAGCTGCCCGAGGAGCTCCCCGCCGAGCTCCCCAGCGAGCCGACCCCCGAAGACCCCCGCCCCGCCGGCGGCCTGACCGCGGCCGAGCTGCTCGCCCAGGGGGAGGACGCCGAGCCGACAGGGATCCCCACAGGGATCCCCCTGCCCCCGCCCGAGTGGGACGAGTCCACGGCGGAGCGCCCCGAGGTGTCGCTCGCCATCGACCGCCCCGTTCGCCCCGGCTGGTACGACGGCGCCGACGGCTACCGCACCGCCATCGAGCAGCGCGCCCTCCGCGCGGCCCCCATGGTCCTGTACTTCCGCACCGACTGGTGCCCCTACTGCCGCCGCTTCGACGAGGAGTACCTGGCCAACCAGGACGTCGCGAACTGGCTGAGCGCGGCCCAGCGCGTCCAGGTGAACCCCGAGTCGGGGGCGGACGAGCTCGCCCTGGCACGGCGCTTCGGCGTCCGCGGCTACCCCGCCTTCTTCGTCATCCGGGCCGACGAGGGTGAAGCGAGGCGCGTGCACCCCTACCGGAAGGGGCGGTCGATCTCCGTCGGCCAGTTCCTCGTAGAGTTGAAGCAGGCGGCGGGCGAGTCCTGAGTCCCATTCGCTGCACTGCGCTCTCGCTCGGCGCAGAGGGACCCGGTCCCCGCGTTTTCGCCTCGATCCCCCGCCCCTTCCCCGACTAGGTTCTGAGCATGCGCACCTCGACTCTCCTTGCCCTGGTCTTCCTGCTCGCCGCCTGCCCCCCGACCGACGACGGCCTCGGCTTCGACGAATCGGACGACGACGACGCCAC
>JAJDAI010000489.1 GCA_029261955.1 Deltaproteobacteria bacterium
GACCGACGGGCTGGTCGAGGCCAACGAGACGATCAAGCAGCTGGGCGGGGAGCCGCTCAAGGCCAAGGACATCATCGCCGAACTGGAGCCCTTCGCCCGGCGCCTCGAGACCTACGTCGAGGACACGACGAAGCTGCTGCACGACGCCGCGTCGCGTCGCGAGCGCATCCTCTTCGAGGGCGCGCAGGGCACGCAGCTGGACATCGACCACGGCACCTACCCCTTCGTGACCAGCAGCAACGCGGTGGCGGGCGGCGCCTGCACCGGCGCGGGCGTCGGCCCGACCTTCATCGACGCTGTGCTCGGCATCAGCAAGGCCTACACGACCCGGGTCGGCGCGGGCCCCTTCCCGACGGAGCTCAGCGGCGAGCTCGGCGAGCAGCTGCGCAAGGCGGGCGGCGAGTTCGGCGCTACGACCGGCCGCCCGCGGCGCTGCGGCTGGCTCGACATGGTCGTGCTGCGGCATGGGGTGCGGGTCAACGGCCTGACCTCGGTCGCGCTGACCAAGCTCGACGTGCTCTCGGGGCTCGAGGAGATCCGCATCTGCACGGGCTACCGCCTGGGCGACACCTTCCACGACACCGTGCCCGCGCGGCGCGGCGCGCTGGAGGAGGTGGATCCGGTCTACGAGGTCCTGCCCGGCTGGAAGCAGGACCTGACGGCCGCGAAGAAGTGGGCCGACCTGCCCACCGAAGCGCGGGCCTACGTCCGGCGGGTCGAGCAGCTGTCGGGGGTGCCAGTGGCCCTGGTCTCGGTCGGCCCCGGCCGCAGCCAGACCATCGAGCGCGGGGAGATCGCGCCCGGCCGCCGCGCCGCCGCTGCGCCCGCGCACGAAGTCATCGAGTAATTCCCCAAACCGGGGCCCAGTCGACCCCGGGGAATTGACACGGCCTCGGGAGCCGGTTATCCATTCCCCCGCGCCCACCGGCGGCTGAGGGCCGTTAGCTCAGCAGGTAGAGCATCGGACTTTTAATCCGCCGGCCCCGGGTTCAAGTCCCGGACGGCTCACCAGCCTGCCCGGGGCACGCGAGCGAGAGAAGCAGACGACCCCATCGTCTAGTCAGGTCCAGGACACCGGGTTTTCATCCCGGCAACACGGGTTCGAATCCCGTTGGGGTCGCCACTCTCCCTGATTACAGTCACTTAGGCTGGCCGTGCCCTCCCCAAGACGTCGTGCCTGGACACGGGGTGGACACGGGTGCTGCCGCGGGAACCTGCGGACGCACCTGGGAACCTGCGGCTCCCGCCTCGGCTCGCTGCCCGCGAGCCCATCGACGTCTGGAAGCGCACACCCGCTCCTCGTAGCTACTGCTGCGGGCCGAGGGCGCAGAGCTGCAGGAGAGCCTTTGCCTCCTCTGAGCGCCCCAGTTGCGCGAGGGCCTCGGCCCTGAGCTTCAGGAGCGCCTGAAGACGCGGGTCAACGAACAGTCGACCCAGTTCGTGGTCAGTCGCAGTGAGGGCCTCAACGGCGGCGCCGCGTGCGAGCAGCTCCGCGACCCCGCTCCCGCCGGTCGTAGAGGCGGTGCCAGATTCGCCGATTGCCGGGACCGTTCCCACAGCAGCGCGGAGCATCGGCCACAGAGCACGCGGGTCGACGTAGTGCCGCGCTCGTGTCCCCTTGGGGGCGTGGCCGACGAGGTAGTCGATGGCTGCGTCAGACGCGCCCGCTTCGACCAGATGCGAGATGAACCGCTTCCGCAGCGCGTGATCAGGTCGTCGGCGCCAGCGATCCTCCGGGACTCCTGCTCGTCGCCAGGCCCCGCCGACCGTCTCATGGGGATCGCGTGGCAGGATCCCGCCGATGATCGGCTCCGAGTCTTCGGCCGCGCCCCGCCATTCGAGCAGACAGCGCGTCAGACCTGGCGCCAGGGGCACCCAGCGGTCCATGGCCGTCTCGTGCTCGCTCTTCGCCTCAGTCACGTGGAGCGCGGGACCGAGGCCCTCCCAGTCTGGATCGAAGTCTGCCCACGTTGGTGCGGCGGCCTGCTTGATCCGCAGACCGCTGTAGCGAGCGATGGTGACGGCGCGTCGGACGGTTGAGGCGCGGTCGGTGATCTGCTCGACCATCCGGTCGATCTCGACCCACGTCGGCGCCAGGACCTGCTTCGTCGGCGGTACGTGGACCCCGGGCATGTCGGGCTTGGCGACGTGCTCCGGGTGCCGCTCGTGTGCCCAGCGCCAGAACGGGGAGATCGCGCGGGCGTAGGAGCTGAGCGTGCTCTGCTCGCAGCCGGCTTCTCGCTTGCCCTCGAGGAAGCGCCGGACCGCGTCCTTCGAAAGCGTGTGGAGGCCGGGCGCCGCCGGCCCATTGCCTCGGCACGACTCCATCAAGCCGGAGACGAGTACTGCTCGGTACAGACTCAGGGTCTTCGGGCGTGCCGCTGCCTTCTCTGTCGTCCCTCGGCTTCGCTCCTCGATGTAGCTGTTGGCGAGCTCTTCCAGGTTCAGGGGCGGTGCGGACGCAGGGGCCCAGCTCCCATCCTGGTCGATGGCGAGTTGGATCTCGCCGGCGAGCTTCTCGCTCGCGCGTTTCGTGGTCCCTCGGGGCACGGTGTAGGACCGGGGGTTCTTCTCGCCCGGCAGCCGGTATCGAATCCGGTAGGTGTCTCCACGCTTCTTGACGCTCGCCATAGTCCCGCTCTCCATTTTCCCGAGTAAATACGGGATATGCGTAAACTGTCAATAACTAAAAGCAATTCTGGTCCATCTTGGTGCTTGTGGACACGCAGCGTGGACACGCGCCGGGCGTCGCTGCTACTTCCGCTCGACCTGGGCCGAGAGGGCGTTGCCGCTCTCGGCCCACCAGCTCTCGAGTCGGCGCTCATCCCAGCGGTAGTGGGGGCGCGCAGTCCCCGTCCCGACCCGCTTGATCGGGAGGTCCTGAACCTCTCCAATGAGAGCGAACAGCTTCTTTGGCCGGATGCGCAGACGCTTGGCAGCTTGTTTCGTGGAGAGCCACCGGCAACTCCCCGGGTCGGCCGCCAGATCTCCTGACACAGGCTGCGGGGCAGCCAGGTCTCGGTCGGGAGCGGGGG
>JAJDAI010000490.1 GCA_029261955.1 Deltaproteobacteria bacterium
CCGTCTTCTTGCTGCGTCGGTCTTCGCGGGCCTTCTTTTCGATGGCTGCGAGCACGACGTCGGGGGTGAGGGGGAGCTTGCGGGGGCGCACGCCGACCGCGTCGTAGAGCGCGTTCGCGACGGCCGGCAGGATCGGGGCGAGCCCGCCTTCGCCGCACTCCTTGGCGCCGAAGGGCCCTTCGGGGTCCACGCTCTCCACCAGGGTCACGTCCAGTTCGGGCATCTGGCTGGCGGTCGGGATGCGGTAGTCGAGCAGGTTGGCGTTGAGCATGTTCGGGCCGCTGTAGTCCATCTCCTCGGAGAGGACCTGGCCGAGGCCCATGTGGATGGACCCTTCGATCTGCCCCTCGACGGCTGTGGGGTTCAGGGCCCGCCCGCAGTCGTGAGCCGCCCAGACCTTCAACGGCGTGATGAAGCCGGTCTCGGGGTCCGTCTCCAGCTCGCAGACGTAGGCCGTGTAGGAGTAGGTGGGGGCCAGGCCGGCGCCCGCGCCCTTGTAGTTGGCGCCCATGGGCGGCGCCTCGTAGCAGCCGCTCGTGGTCAGGGCGCCCTTGTGGGCCAGCGCCTCCTCCAGGGCGTCCATGTACTTGACCGAGGCCTCGGGCCAGTGCCGGTTGTAGACGTAGCCCTCGCGCATCTCGAAGGACTCGACCGCGTAGCCGCTGATGCGGGCCGCTGCTTCGACGAAGTGGGTGCGCATGGCCTCAGCCGCGCGTTTCGCCGCGTTGCCGTTCATGAAGGTCACGCGGCTGGAGTAGCTGCCCAGGTCGATGGGCGAGAGGTCCGTGTCCACCGCGACGACCCGCATCATGGACATGGGCAGGCCCAGCACCTCGGCCACCACCTGAGCGGCCATCGTGTCGCTGCCCTGGCCAATGTCGGATGCGCCGGTGTGGATGGTGACGCCGCCATCCATGTCCACCTTCAGGTGCACGGTCGACTGGGGCAGGCGGCTCTTGTGGATCTGGAGCGCGGAGCCGGAGATGTAGAAGCCGCAGCCGATCCCGATGCCGCGGCCGTAGGGCATCTTGCCCCGCTTGTTGGCGAAGTCCGACTTGCCCGCCACCGCCTCGATGCACTCCTTGATGCCGTTGGAGGTGATGCGGAAGCCGTTGATGAGCGTGCAGTACTCGGGCAGCAGGTTCTGGAGTCGGACCTCGATGGGGTCGAGGCCCGCCTGGTCGCAGAGCTCGTCCAGCAGCGTCTCGGTGCACATCCGGGTGTTGACCGAGCCGTGCCCGCGCATGGCGCCGCTGACCGGCCGGTTCGAGTAGACGCGCGTGCCGCGGTACTTGAAGGAGGGCAGGCGGTAGGGGCCGTGGCTCAGCACGCCGTTGTAGTAGGAGGTCACCACCCCGAAGCTGCCGAAGGCGCCGCCGTCGATGAGCGCGTCCACGTCCATCGCGACGATGCTGCCGTCCTTGTTCATCGCCATCTTGACGGTGGTGCTGGTCGGGTGGCGGCCGTGGTTGGAGAAGAAGACCTCCTCCCGATCGAAGAGGATCTTCACCGGGCGGCCGGTCTGCATGGCGAGCCAGGAGACGACCATCTCGTGCGGGAAGGGGTCGGACTTGCCGCCGAAGCCGCCGCCCACGGCGGGCTTGATGACGCGGATGCGGTGCATCGGCATCCCGAAGACCTTCGCCACGGCCATGTGCGTGTAGTGGGGCACCTGCTGGCTGGTCCAGAGCGTGAGCCGCTCGTCGGGGGACCAGTGGGCCAGGGCCGCGATGGGCTCCGTGAAGCCGTGCGTGATGCCCTGGAACTCGAAGCTGCCCTCCGCCGTGAAGTCCGCGCTGGCGAAGGCCTCCTCGGGCTCGCCGAAGGACTGGACCACCCGCTTGTGGATGTTCCCCTCCTTGCAGTGCGCGTGCAGGGCCTCCTCGTCGTCGCGCAGCGGGCGGACCGAGTCCTTGCGCTTCACGAACTGCTTGAGCTCGGTGACGTCGAAGACGAGGGCGGCGAGGGCCTGGTTGGCGATCTCCTCGCTGTCCGCGGCGACGGCGGCGATGCCCTCGCCCACGTGCCGGATCCGCTCGACCGCGAGGGCCGTCTCGTCCTGCGAGATGGGCAGCACGCCGAAGGTGGTGGGCAGGTCGGTCCCGACCATCACGCCGTGCACGCCCTGCATGGCGAGCGCCGCGCTCGTGTCGATGGAGTTGATGCGCGCGTGCGCCCAGGGCGATCGCATGATCTTGCAGACCAGCGTGCCCGGCAGCGTGATGTCGTCGGTGTAGACGGCCTGGCCTGTGACCTTGCTGCGCGCGTCGATCAGCGGCAGGCGCTTCCCGATCAGGTTGAAGGCTTCGGGATCCGACGCACGCCGCTCACGGGGCTCGGGGAGCTCTCCGTCGAGGGTGCGCCAGGCTCGTTCGTCCTGATAGATGGCCATGGGCTGCGGATGATAGCTCGCGCTCAGCGCGCCCGTGCGCGGATCAGCGGGGGCGCTCCGGGGGGCGGATCGCCCTCGCCGCCACGAGCGCGGCCCCGGCGATGATCCAGGGCAACAGGGGCTGCCGGAGGCGGGTGTTCCCCAGGACCAGGACGATGGGGATCGTCCACACGATCACCCCCACCACGAGCGCCTTGACCAGCGGCTGCCGGCGGGCGGCCCAAGCCATCAGGATCACGGCGATCAGCAGCGCGGCCTGGAGCACGGCGAGCAGGACCCGGGCCGGCTTCACGAGGCCTTCGGGGGGGCCGTTCGGGAAGGCGACCGCGCTCTGGAGGTGGCGGGGCAGGAAGGTGTCCGGCAGCCAGGTCTCGCCGAGCCGCAGCAGGGCGCGGGTCCCGAAGCTCGCCGGGTGCGCCCGGGCCCAGGCGACCGCCTCCTGCTTGCACCAGCGGGCTTCGCAGCGCACCCGGTGGATGTCCATCGTCGCGCCGCAGGTGTCCTCGAGCTTCGACAGGAAGACCGCCTTGCCGGTGGGGTCGCCCCAGAGGGAACCGCGGCCGTCCCGCACCCACTCGGTGTTGCCGAGCGCGGCGTTCCGAGGGCCTGCGAGGTCGATGGCGGTCCAGCTGCCCAGGATCGTGGAGAGCGGCAAGGTCCAGGCGAGCCACAGCGCCACCCCGGGGAGCACGGTGCGGCTCCAGCGGCGCGGCTTCGTCCAGGCGGCGATGGCGGGCAGGAGCAGCAGCGCCGGGCTGGCGAAGAAGGGCAGGGGGGCGAGCGTCAGGCCCAGCTCGAGCTGGCGCTTGCGGCTGTCTGGGTGGTCCGCGTAGCGGCCAGCGGCGAAGAGCAGCGCCGTCGTGCCGAAGGTGGCGAGGGTCACCGGCCACAGCGTCAGCGAGTAGAAGAGCATCGAGGGGTGCAGC
>JAJDAI010000050.1 GCA_029261955.1 Deltaproteobacteria bacterium
GACACCGAGGCCGACGGCCCCCCCCACTCCCTCCACCGCGACTCCGACGGCGACGGCCCCCCCGACTCGATCGACGGCCCCGGCGACGCCGACGGCGACGGCATCCCGAACTACCAGGACCTCGACTCCGACGGCGACGGCATCCCGGACTCCGAAGAGGGCTGGGACGACCTGGACGGCGACGGCATCCCGAACTTCCTCGACGAGGACAGCGACGGCGACGGCATCCCCGACGGCGACGACGACGACTACGACGGCGACGGCATCCCCAACGACGACGAGGGTGACGGCGACTCCGACGGCGACGGCGTGCCCGACTGGGCCGACCCCGACTCCGACAACGACGGCATCCCGGACGGCGAGGAGGTCGACAACGACACCGACCCGACCAACCCGGACACCGACGGCGACGGCTGGACCGACCTCCAGGAGCAGGCCTGCGGCAGCGACCCGCTCGACCCGCTCGACTTCTGCGACGGCTTCCAGGAGGAGATCCCGGCGAACATGACCTCGACGGTCACGGTGACCTACGACACGCAGGTCCAGCAGGCCGACATCATGTTCATCCTGGACGAGACGGGCTCCATGCAGGGCACGCTCGACGCCATCTCGAACGCCTTCGAGGGCGTCGCCGGCATCGCGGCCAGCCTGGTGCCGGACCTGACCTTCGGCGTCTCGTCCTTCGACGACTACAACCAGATGCCGATGGGCTCGGGCATGGACAAGCCCTTCCACCACCGGCAGCAGCAGACCAGCGACCTGGGCGCCGCGCAGGCCGCGCTCGACAGCCTCTGGGCCGGCGGCGGCTGGGACTGGCCGGAGTCGACCGTCGAGGCGCTCTACCAGTCGGCGGCGGGCTTCGGCTACGACCAGAACTGCAACGGCGTCTACGACCCCTCGGACGACGTGCTGCCCTTCCGCGCGAGCCCCAACGACCAGTTCGGTGGCACCGCCGGCGAGCGCTACAACCCCAGCGTCGTGGGCACCGGTGACCTCGGCGGCAACGGCTTCCGCCAGGGCGCCGTGCCGATCCTCGTCTACACGACCGACGCGACGGTTCGGAACGGGACCCCGCCCTACAACCAGGGTCCCAAGGGTCCGCTGGCTTCCTGCGGCCCCGACGCGAGCCCGCCGCTGCTGAACGCCGCGCTGGGCGAGATCAACGCGAAGGCCATCGGCGTCACCGCCCGCACCAACGACGCGCTCAGCGCCATGCAGGACATCGCCGAGGCGACCGACTCGTGGCTCGACCTCGACTCCGACGGCATCCCCGACAGCGACGAGTGGATGGTCTACAGCTCGGGCTCCTACGACATCGTCGACCAGGTGGTCGCCGGCATCGAGCAGTTCACGCTGAACATCACCTACACGATGACCATGGAAGCGGACGACCCGGAGGGCACCATCGTGGACGTGGCGCCGGTCTCCTACGTCAACGTGCCGGCCATGAACACGGTCGACTTCACCCTGACGCTGACGCCCACGCCCTCCGAGGCGGCGAGCATCTTCAGCGACACGGTCTACGTCGTGCCCACCACGCTCTACGGCGACGGCGAGGTCATCCTCGCGCAGTGGGACCTCGTGTTCCTGATTACGCCGAGCACCCCGATGACGCCTCCCTAGCAGGGCATGTCTGGGCGGCTCCGGCCGTCCCGGCCTCCACCGGCTCCGTGAGCCCCTTCGGGTCTCACTCCGCAGCTCCGTGAGCCCCTGCGGGTCTCCCTCCGCCTTTCCAGTGGGAGACCCGGGCGACACGCGGAAGCCCGAGGGTGTGCCGGTCAGGGGAGGCGCCTGGTCCACCGATCCTCCCGCCTCACCCCACCGGAAGCTCCCCGACCGGAGCGACCTGGGCCTGGCCGGCGCCCCCCCCTGACTCGTCATCGGGCTGCATCGCCTCCCCCGCCGACGCCAGCAACGCGACGAGCTCGCTCGTTCTCATCGCCCGCGCGGAGCCCGTTCCGGCCAGGAGGCCCTCGACCAGCTCCCGCTTCCGGGCGTGCAGCTCGAGGATCTGCTCCTCGACCGTGTCCTGCGCGACGAACCGGTAGACGGTGACCGCGCGCTGCTGGCCGATGCGGTGGGCGCGGTCCGTGGCCTGGTCCTCGACCGCGGGGTTCCACCAGGGGTCGAGGTGCACCACGTAGCTGGCGGCGGTCAGGTTCAGCCCGGTGCCCCCGGCGCGGATGGAGATGAGGAAGGCATCGACGCCGCCGTCCTGGAAGCGTTCGACCTCCGCCCGCCGCTTCGTCGCCGGGGTGCTGCCGGTGAGCCAGGCCAGCTTGAAGCCGCGCTGCAGCAGCGCATCACGCACGAGCTCGAGGTGCCCGACGAACTGGCTGAAGACCAGGGCGGCGTGGCCCTCCTCGCGCAGCGACAGCATCAGCTCCACCACGGCCTGGGTCTTGCTGCTCCGCGCCTCGGACTCCGGATCGGCCAGCTTGGGGTGGCAGGCCGCATGGCGCAGCCGGGTCAGCAGCGCGAGCACCCGCATCCGCTGCTGGGGGTCGGCTCCCTCCTCCGACAGGGCGAGGTGGGCGAGCCCGGCCCGACGGACCCGCTCGTAGATCCTGCGCTCCTGCGCGCTGAGCACGATGCCGCGGCGGATGTCGCTGCGGGGCGGCAGGTCGGTCGCGACGAGGGCCTTCGTGCGCCGCAGCACGAAGGGTTCGATCAGCCGGGCGAGGCTGCGGCGCGCTCCCTCGTGGCCGTCCTGCAGCGGCGCCAGGAAACGCGCGCGAAAGGTCTGCTGCGAGGCCAGCAAGCCCGGCAGGACCACCGCGAACAGGGCGTGCAGCTCGCCTGCGTGGTTCTCCACCGGCGTCCCCGTCAACGCGAGCCGGAAGCCTGCGCTGAGCCGCCGCGCGGCCCGGTTGCGGCGGGTGGCGGGGTTCTTCATCGCCTGCGCTTCGTCGAAGACCACCGTGCTCCACTCCACCTCGGCGAGGGCGTCGATGTCCCGCGCCAGCAGATCCCAGCTCGTGACCAGCACGTCGCCGGCGCCGATCCCCGTCAGCAGCGCGTCGCGCCCGAGGCCCCGGTACTCGACCGCCCGCAGCGTGGGGGCGAAGCGAGCCGCCTCGCTCAGCCAGTTCCAGCCGACCGACGCAGGGCCGACGACCAGCGCGGGCCCGTCGGCGCGCCGGAGCAGGAGCGCCAGGGCCTGGATCGTCTTGCCGAGCCCCATGTCGTCGGCGAGCACGGCCCCGCCCGCCCACTCCGCGAGGCGGGCCAGCCAGACGAAGCCCACCCGCTGGTAGGGGCGCAGCTCCGCGGTCAGCTCCGGGGGCAGGTCCGGCTCGAGGCTCGCCGCCGCGTCGATCGCCTCGAGGCGCTGCCACCAGGCCGCAGGGGCGTCGAAGACGGCGCCCTGCTCCCGCAGCTCGTCGACCAGGGGCGCGTGCAGCGGGGACAGCTTGCCCTCCAGACCACCACGCAGCCCGCCCGCGGCCTGGGCCAGGCCGGCGCGCAGGCTCTCGTCGAGCTGCAGCCAGTCCCCGTCGGCGAGGCGGAGGAAGCGGCGTCCCTGCTCGACCGCCAGCAGCAGCTCCTCGAGCGGGAGCGAGCCCTGCTCCAGGCCCAGCTCCCCGTCGAGCCCGAACCAGGCCCCCAGGGTCTTGAAGCGAAGCGCGAGGGTGTCGAAGCCGCCGCTCTTGCGGACCTCGGCGCGGGGCCCCTGCCACTGGACGAGCACGTCGTCCCGCTC
>JAJDAI010000491.1 GCA_029261955.1 Deltaproteobacteria bacterium
TCATCCTGCTCGCCCTCGCCCTCGCCGGCTGCCCCACCCCCCGCTCCGGCGGCGACGACGACGACTCCGCCTCGGACGAACACGATGCGGCCGACGACGACGACTCCGCCGAGACCACGACCCTCCGCTTCGAGAACGCGGGCGATCCCAGCCTCGAGGGCCACACGCCGATCGGCTTCCAGGGCATGGGCACCGGCGTCTTCGCGGGCGACAACATCAACGGCGGCTTCCCCCAGGGCGACGGCGTGCAGATCTGGATGACGATCGACCTGAGCGAAGCCCTCGCTGGCACGCCGCTCGCCGGCTCGGACCTGTCCGTTCACTCGGCCACGCTGAGCTCCACGTCCTTCGAGACCCGCGGCACGCCCTTCGTCGATCTGGGGGACCTGGTGGCCACCCGCGCCGAGTTCGAGGCCTTCGGCGCGCCGCTGTGGAACCTGCCGCTCCAGGACGAGTCCTGCGTGCTCGCGACCTCGGCCGACGGGCCCGTCGAGTGCGACATCACCACCGCCGTGCAGGCCGCGCTCGACGCGGGGCGGAACAGCCTGCAGCTCAACATCCGCTTCGAGACCGCCGGAGACAGCGACGGCGCCCAGGACATGATCATGTTCGCCGACGGCGACACCAACGCGACCGCGCCGGGCCTGTTCCAGCTGGAGGTCGAGGTCAACTAGCGAATCAGCTGCCCCCCAGCAGCTCGTGCACGCCGACCGGCTCGGCCTTGCCCTTGATGTCCACCGGCCCCAGGTCCCGGGTCTCGAAGGCACCGGTCGCGGCCGCGAGGGCGGCGTCGCTCACCAGGATCTCCACCGAGAAGCGCTTCGTCAGCCCCTCCAGCCTCGAGGCCACGTTCACGGCGTCGGAGAGCACGGTGCTGTCCATGCGCTCGGGCTCGCCGATCGTGCCGAGCACCGTCGCGCCACGGTGGATGCCCACGCCCACACGCAGGTGTTGATGCGCTCCGTCCTTCGCCCCCTCGCGCACCTCGGCCACCGCGCGCTGGATGTCGAGGCCGGCGCGGAAGGCGTCGTCCACGTCCCCCGGGAACAGGGCCATGATCGCGTCGCCGATGTACTTGTCGATGAAGCCGCCGTACCGCCGGATCACCGGGCTCAGGCGGGCGAGCAGCTCGTTGACGAAACCGAAGGTCTCCGCCGGGCTCATGGTCTCCGAGAGCCGCGTGAAGTCGCGGATGTCGACGAAGAGCACGGCCATCTCGGCTTCGACCTGATCCCCGAGCTGCACCTCCAGGATGCTGCCGCGCCCGAGCTGCTCCAGGAACTCCTTCGGCACGAAGCGCTCGAATGAGCGGGTGAGCGCGGTCTGCCGCTCCAGGGCGTCCTTCAAGTCGGCGTAGAGCGTCGCGTTCTCCAGGGACACCGCCGCCTGGGACGACAGCAGCTGCAGCAGCTCGACGCGCTCGGCCGTGAAGGCGCCGGCGACCAGGTTGTTCTCCAGATACAGCATGCCCAGCACCCGCCCCTGCTTCACCGCAGGGACGCAGTACAGCGAGCGCACGCCTCGTGCCCGGATGAAGGGGTCGCCGTTGAAGCGCGGGTCGTCGGTCGCGTCATCCAGCCGCACCGCGGTCCCCGTCCGGTGGACGAAGGCGACCACGCGCCGGGGCACGAGCTCGGTGGCGTCCACCGCCTCGCCCACCGAGGTGCGGATGTGCTGGTTGCCGGTGACGGCCTCCACCACCGGCTCGCCGTCGCGCACGACGATCAGCGCGCCGCGCTGGGCGCCCGCCGACTGAATCCCGAGCTCCAGGATGCGCTCCAGCAGGCGGTCCAGATCGAGCTCGCCGCTGATCGCCTCCCCCGCCCGCAGCACCGTGGTCAGGTCGAGGGACTGCGTGCTCATCGCCTCGGAGGTCGTCGACAGGAAGAGGCTCGAGGTCAGCGCCGCAGAGCCCTCGTCGCCGTCCAGCATCCCCAGGACGCGCGGCCACTGCTCGCGGAGCACGTCGAGCTTCCGGGTCGCGCCCCAGCGCCCGTAGAGGAAGCCCGCCTCCACGACGTAGCCCACCGCGGCCAGGGGTCGGCCACGTTCCCGCTGGTGCCGCGCGGCCAGCTCGTTGGCCAGGGCCTCGTTCTGGAGGTAGCCGTCGCGGTTCGCCAGCTCGATGGCCTCCAGGTAGGCCCGCTCGGCCTCGTCGTGCCGCCCCTCCACCCGCGCCAGCTCGGCCTGCATCAGCCGCAGCCGGTGCTCGAAGTTCGCCGCGCAGGCGTTGCCGGTCCAGGCCCCCATCTGGCGAATGGCCGCCTTCACCTTGCTGAGCAGGTCGGTGCGATCGCCCCGGCCGTGCCCGATCGCGCGGCACCGGACCAGCGCGCTGATGAACCACCAGTCCGCGTAGGCCATCGAGAAGGGGATGAGGTCGCGGTGCTCGGTCGCCCGGTCGACCAGTTCGAGGCAGGGCTCATCCTCCTCGTAGAGGTAGAGCAGCAGCGCCTTGTAGATCGCGTGCAGGTACAGGCCGAAGCCGAAGTCGATGCCCTCGAAGTCGGAGATCAGGTCCGCTTCGAGCACGGCCTCCTGGTGGCAGTCGAGCGTGCTGCGGTCGTCGGTGCGCCCCTGGAGGCTGAGCAGCAGGGCCCGGTCGAGCCGAGACAGGAAGATCAGGGGCACGTAGGCCGAATCCTCGATGTAGGCGTGGCCCTGCTCCTGGGTCGCCAGCACCTCGCCGACCGGGCAGCCGCTGAGGAACTTCGCGGTGCGGATCCAGCCCACCGCCCAGGCGCCCCACCAGCGGTCCCCGCTCAGCAGGCAGGCGCGGTAGGACTCCTCGTAGATCGCCACGTTGCTGCGCAGCGGGTTGATCCAGTGGTTCGTGAAGTTCGCGAAGGTGTTGTGGACCTTCGGGATGATGAAGGGGTCCTCGAAGCGGTGCGCGAGGTCCATGGCGACCGTGCCGAAGAAGCGCGCCTGCTCGAATTCGCCGGCCATGGAGAGCACCAGCGCGTGCGCGACGTAGCCGCAGGCCGAGAACTTCGTGTTCCCGTGCTCCAGCGAGAGCCGCACGATCTTCAGCGCCGTGTGCGTCATCTGCAGGCCGTCGGGCGCCATCACGCCGCAGGTCCAGGTCTCGTGCAGCAGGCCCATGACCGTCTCGATCTCGAGGTCGTCGAGCGCGGGCAGCGCCACGAGCTCGGCCGGGCTCTCACCCTCGATGAACTCGGCGATGCGGGCGCGCTCGGCGTCCATCACCGGCGCAGCGAGCGCGGGGTCGGTCGGCAGGTCGACGCCGAGCCGGGCCAGGGACTCGATGCCCAGCGCGAGGCCCTCGGCCGGGCGGTCCGCGGTCAGGTGCACCCGGATCATCAGCTGGAAGATGTCGCCGGTCTGCGCGCGGCTCAGCTCCCGGGCCGCCGTCGCCCGGAAGCAGGCCTCCGCGGTGTCGACGCGGCCGTTGAGGAACTCGATTTCGATGCGCTCGCGGTGCAGGGCGAAGGCGAGCTCCGGCTCGTGCTCCCAGGCGGCTGCTCCGACCAGGTCGATGCCCTGGAGGATGCAGTCCAGCGCGACGTCGTAGGCCGTCGAGGCCTTCGCGCGGCGGGCGGCCAGCAGGTTCAGGCGGGGCAGCTCCGCCAGCTCGCCCGCGTCGTCCATGTGCCCGTGGCCGAGGTTGAGGTGGCTGATCACCTCGAAGATCCGGGCCTCCAGCTCGTGCTCGCCGAGGCGCGCGCGCAGCAGGCGCCCGATCCGCAGGTGGCGCAGGCCCCGCTGCTCCTGCGCGATGGCGCTGTAGGCCGCCTCCTGCACCCGGTCGTGGGCGAAGCGCAGGCGCACGTGCGCGGGGTCGGCGCCGCCCTCGCCCACCAGCTGCCAGTTCTCGTCCAGGGGAAGCAGCAACCCGTCCCGCAGCGCCGGCCAGAGCCCCTCGACGGCCTCGGCGGCCTCGAGCTGCCCGATGACCGCGAGGGTCCCCAGGTCGAAGCTGTTCCCCAGGCAGCTGCCCAGGCGAAGCAGCTCCTGGCTGCGCTCCGAGTAGCGGCCGATGGTGTCGAGGATCAGGTCGACGGCGGTGTGGATGGCCTGGAGTCGTCCGACGGCGTCCAGGTCCCAGTGCCAGCCGCCCCGCTGCGCGAACACCAGCTTCTCGTCGGCCAGGCTGCGCAGGAACTGCACGACGAAGAACGGATTCCCCGCCGTCTTCTGGTGCACCAGCGCGGCCAGCGGGACCACGTCGGAGAGGCTTCGGTCCAGGCTGTCGGCGCAGAGCTGTTGCACGTCCTCGGGGCCGAGGGGCCCCAGGGCGATCTCTTCGATGCGGGCGCCGCCTTCGCGCAGCTCCGCGAGGGCGACCGAGAGCGGGTGCGACGCGGGGACCTCGTTGTCGCGGTAGGCCCCGATGACCAGGAGGTGGCGGGCCTCCGTGCTGCGATCGGAGACGAGCTCGCCGAGCAGGCGCAGCGAACCCGGATCGATCCACTGGAGGTCGTCCAGGAAGAGCACCAGGGGGTGGTCCGGGTGCGCCAGCGCGCCGATGAAGGCCACGAACAGCCGGTCGAAGCGGTCCCTCGCCTCCCGCCCCCCAAGCTCCAGCACGGCGGGCTGCGCCCCGATGACGTGCTCCAGCACGGGCACGAAGTCGGTGAGCACCGCCGCCTCGTCCGCCAGCGCGGTGCGGATGCGGCGCGCCTGCCGGGCCAGGTCTCGCTCGTCGCGGGTCAGCAGGTCCGCGACCAGCTCCGCGAGGGCGCCCTGCAGCGCGGACAGCGGCTTCGCCAGCTCCAGCTGGTCGAACTTGCCGCGCACGAAGGCGCCGCGGCTGTGCACGATGCGGCCCTGCACCTCCTGCACGACGGCCGACTTGCCGATCCCGGAGTAGCCGCGCACGAGCAGGAGCGAGCTCTGGCCCCTCGCTGCACGATCGAAGGCGTCGAGCAGCGCCTCGACCTCCGCGTCCCGGCCGTAGAGCCGCTGACTCACCTGGAAGAGGGTGGCGACGTCCGCGGTGCCGGGCTGGAAGCCCTCGAAGGAGGCCCCTCGGGCGAGGCCCGCGCGGATCCCCTCCAGGTCGGCGATCAGGCCCTCGGCGCTCTGGTAGCGGTCCTCGGCCCTCTTCGCCATCAGCCGCAGGAGCACCGCCGAGAGCGGCGGCGGCACCTCCGGGCGCAGCTCGTGGGGATCGGGCGGCT
>JAJDAI010000492.1 GCA_029261955.1 Deltaproteobacteria bacterium
TCGAGGCGGCGCAGGTGGGCCAGCTCGTGGGCGATGAGGGCGTCGAGCTCGTCCGGCGCGAGTTGCAGGAGCAGGGCGGGGGGCAGCAGGACCACCGGGCGCAGGATGCCGGCGGCCAGGGGCACGGCGACGCGCGGGGAGAGCAGCAGCTGCACGCGGGGGCTGGCCTCGATGCGCGAGCGCAGGGCCTCGAAGCGTCGCTGCAGCTCCGGGGGCGCGGCGATCGCCCGCCGTCGAAGGGCCAGCAGGCGCAGGTGCGAGCCGAGGATGCGCGCCGCAAAGAGCGAGGCGCCCAGGAGCCAGGCCCGCCCGAGCAGGTCGAGCCAGGCCGGCGCCTGCCCGGCGCCTCCCGGAGCGAGCCCGAACAGGCCCATGAGCGGCGCGATCACCATCGCAGCCAGCGCCGCGACGGAGGCCGCGTAGCGCGATTCGGGGCTTCGCAGCAGGGGCAGGACGAGCGCCAGCAGCGCCGCGACCAGCGCGCCCTGCCACAGCGCGTCGACGACCAGGGCGCCGAGCAGGCTCATCGCTCAGCCTCCAGTCGCTCGAGCAGCGTGCGGATGGCGGCCAGCTCGTCGGGATCGGTCGGCTGCTCCTGCAGGGCGCGCAGCACGAGGTTGCCGGCCGAGCCGCCGAAGGCCCGCGAAGCGAGGTCCCGCACCAGCGAGCCCTGGGTGCGCTGCTGCGAGTGCACCGGCGTGTAGACGTGGCTGCGCGCCGAGGTGTCGCGGTGCACCAGGCCCTTGTCCGCCATGATCTGCATGGTCTTCAGCACCGTCGTGTAGGCGCCCCGTTGGTCTCCGCCCAGGGCCTCGTGCACCGCGCGAACGGTGGTGGGTCCCAGGTCCCAGAGCGTCTGGAGGATCGCCAGTTCGGCGTCGGTGGGGCGTCGTGTCTCGGCCATGGACTCAACCTACGACGGGTTTCGTAGAACGTCAACGAAAGTCTTCGTACGAAGGCCGTGTCAGGTCGGGGGGAGCAGGACGTGGCCACCGCTGCGCAGGTCGAGAACCCCTCCAACCGCAGGGGATTCCCGCCGATGAGGTGATGCGAGCCCCGCCGCATCACGCAGAAGCGTTTCATTTTCAACCGGTCCGCGCCCGGGAACGTTTTCAGATTGAGCCCCCGGAGCTGCGTTCGTCCTCGAACGGTGCTACCCAAGGGCGGTTTTCCCCCTGCCGGAGTCGTCGTGCGCCCAGCCCCCCTCCTCGTCCTGGCCCTCGTGTTGCCTGCCTGCGTCGCCGGTTCGCCGCGCGCGGGAGGAGGCGACCTTGGGGAGGACGAGCCGAGCGAGCAGCCCGAGCACGGGCTCGAGGAGGCGGTCGACATCGACGACTTCGCGTGGGCGATCCCCCCCGAGCAGGTCGGCGCCGGCAGCACCCTCGAAGGCACCTTCGTCTGCGGCTTCTTCGAGAACCCGGCGGACCGCCACTTCACTGCCGATGGCGAGCTCTGGCAGGAGACGACGTCCCACGAGGCGCTCGGCGACATCGGCATGCGCGAGGGCACAGAGGCCTGCCTCACCGAGGGCGCCGAGAAGTACCTCGACTGGTACGTGGACGCCGACGGCACGCCCTTCATGTACCTGAGCGGCGGCTTCCACCACGACATGCGCCCGACCATCACCGAAGGCGTCTGGCTCGGCCAGGTCTACCCGGTGGACGAGCCGAGCGACGACTGCCTGACCGCGCTCGAGCGGCACGGCCTGACGCTCCCCGTCGTGCTGACCTTCACCGTCGACGCGGTGAACATCGTCCCCTGAGCTACTCCGGCGGCGGCGCGAAGCCTTCGGGCGGGGCGCCGGTGGCCTGGAACTGCCCGTCCCCCGTGAAGTCGACCCAGATGGGGTTCGTGATCGCGTAGGGGTAGACGGGGTGCGTCTTCGGGAAGCGCGCCGGGGCGCCGACCGCGCTCGCGATGGGGCCCAGGTCGAGCTCGCCGAGCGCGCCGACGACGATGTCGTTCAGCTGCAGCGGCGGCACCTCGACCGGCTGGTAGATGGGGGAGAGGTCCTGCTCGCCCATGACCGACACGACGTACCAGGCGTCCTGCGGGCCCTCGACGCCCAGGGCGCTCGTCGCGATGGGAGCCGGGATGTCGACCTGCTGGTCGAACTTGATGACGGTGCCGGTGGAGATGTCGTCGCCCGTCCACTCGCGGACGAGCACGCCGTTCTGGTGCAGCTCCACGCGGTCGATGTCCATCCAGCGCGGGGCCTGCACCTCGATCGCCAGGGTCACCGTGCCGTCCTCCACCGTCACGTCGCTGCCGACGCCGTGGCTGATGTCGTCGGCCCAGAAGCGGATCAGCGGGCCGTAGGACGCGACGACGCGGTGCTCGCGCACGGCCTTCGCCATCTCGCGCTCGTCGATGAGCTCGGGCTCGTCCACCTGGCTGACGATGTAGTTGCGGGGGCAGCCGGACTCGGTCTTCGTCAGGCCGTGTGTGTCGCTGTTGCCGAGCACGGTGTAGCGGAAGCCCAGGTTCAGCAGCGTGAACCAGTCGTCCACCTGGCCCTCGAGCTCGTCGGTGGCGAAGAGCTCGCCGTCGAGCATCTGCTGCTGCTCTTCGGCGGTGCGGCGCACGATGTCCGACATGGTGACCGGGCCGTCGCAGCCCTCGACCGACTCGCCGTCCTCGAAGGCCGCGAAGCAGATCATCTCGCGGTTCGTGGGCGTGCGGATGAGGTCGAAGCGCTTGCCGTTCAGCAGCTCCAGGCCGTCGTAGTCGGTGCTGAAGGTCGCGTCGGGGTTGGTGAGCAGGGGGTTGCGCAGGTTGAGCAGGCTGGCTTCGAGGCGCGGCGAGTTGAGCGAGCCCTCGAAGGGCACGAGCCCGTACTGGTCGAAGTAGCCCAGGATGCCGTCGCGCGGATGGCCCACGTAGATGGCGGTCTCCTCGGGCCCGTAGGCGCCGAGCGCCCGCATGCCGTCGACGATCTCCGTGGGCGTCGACCCGGTCCAGTCCACCGCGCCGTGGTGGCTCGGCTGCGTGTAGTCCGTCGTCAGCGGCCAGCCCAGGAAGTGGCCGATCTCGATGGTCGTGGTCTCGAGGCCCGCCGAAGCCTGCACCCAGGGGTCCAGGCCCAAGGCCTCCACCACCGGGCCGAACTCGGTGATGACGTCGTGGTCCGTCGCCACGAAGTACTCCACGCCCTCAGCCGCCATCGTGATCGTGCGCATCTCCAGGGACACGCCGGAGTCGTGGCTGGGCGCGCTGTGCACGTGCAGGTCGGCGGCGACGAAGCCGGTGCTGTCCACCTCGCGGGTCAGGGTGGCG
>JAJDAI010000493.1 GCA_029261955.1 Deltaproteobacteria bacterium
CCCGTCATGGGCGCCTCTTGTTGCTCGGACACCGAAAGCTGGCTGCGGCGTGGGTGCCGACGCTGGCAGAAGCAGTGCTATGGGGCGCGTGCCCCGTGAGCCACAGGTTCGTGTCCGCGGAACCGGGAGGGCAGCACACTGTGGCCCAAGGCCATAGCGTCTATCGAGTGTTGGGCGCAGTCCTGGCCGGCGTAGAACGACCTGGGCACTACCGACCCGCTAGCTACCAGTTCGCTCCAGAAAGCGGGCGCCTAGGAGGGAGGTGAGGAACAGATGCGTCGTGACGGACACCAGCGGAAGTGAACCAACCGCCGAGCCGATCGCCTTGACCAGAGCCGCAGCTGACTCACCGGACCCATCGGAGACCGCCACGAAGACGAGATCCAGAAGAGGCGAGAGCACGGGCGGGGCCAGGGCTAGGAGAAAGACCAGAACCGTGGAGGTACTTGCGCAGTAGACCAGCATCGTCACGAAGAAGTCTCGGCGGATGAAGGGCTCCCCGTTGTCTGGATTCTCGATCCCTCCAGGCATCTCCTCGTCCAGCCACTCTGTGCCCGATGCTGCGAAGAGGCCGGCGAGGCCGAAGTAGACGCCGACCATTACGGAGAGCATCGTCGCCAGGGCGTTCAGGGCACCGCCAGGACCGAACACTGCCAGCGGGGGCTGGTCGAAGGCTATGAGAGCTACGTCGGCTAGGCCCCAGGTGCCGCCCACCCCGGCCGCGATCCACCGATGGAGTCGCAGCTCAGGCTGATCCAGCAGCAAGAAGCGGAATGGACTCCGAAGATTCGAAAGCAGATCACGGGCCATACAGCCGATCCACCAGTTCATCGCGAACAAATGCGTCGATCGCGGTGTGATGCTTCGTGAGCGGCGGATCAAACACGATCACGGAAGTTCGTCCGAGGCGAAGGGCGTCCAGATCGGCATCGAAGTCTGCGAATTCTCCGCTCAACGTAGCTCCCTTGTACCGCGCGCGGATCCTGACGAGCGATGCAGAGCGGCCGAGTGCCCGATTCATCAAGGTGCCCCACTTGGTCTTGAGCCAGGACGTTGAACTCTGTCGGCGGTAGGTAACCTCGAATACTTCATCGTCTTGACTATCGAGCTTGCCCGAGGGGACTACAAGCTCGAAGTCAGCAGACACGCCGTCGAAATCGAGGAATTCCCTCATGGAGTAGTCAGCGAGGGCATCGCAGGACACCCTCTGATACACCATGTAGGACTTCCGTTGGTGTCTGCACTTCTCCTCTGCCCAGAAGAGGTGGTTCAGGAACGCCTCGACCCTCGTGCGGGAGATGAACCGAACGTATTCAAGAACGGCCGGATAGACGCCAGCGGCGTCCGGGCTGTGGCTGATCAATAGATGGCCTGCCCAGGCCTGCATCTGCTCACCCTCAAGGGTGACGTGTTCGTGTTCGCCGGTATCGGCGTTACCGAGCATCGGGTCCGCGTCCTCCGTAGTGCCGTACTCCAGCAGAAGAAGAGTGTGGCCCTCAGTCCGCTCAAGTGCTCGGAGCCTCGTGAATCCGAGGAGCGGGCCCTCGTCCTGATCCGGCGCGGGGTGTCCCCGGTGTTTCTGGACCATTCCCTCGTCGAGGGAAGAGAGCGCGTCGAGGAAGCCGTATCCGGCGACGGGTTGATTGAACTTCTTCGATTTTGACGCCTGCTCTGCTCTGACGCCTATGTAGATCACGCTGCGCTGCTTGACGGACATTCACATACCTCGCTGGGGAACTCTACACACTGATACGCGACATCGAACTCCGCACTTGCAGGAAACTGCAGTAGCTCCGGCGGCCAGGATTGCGTCCAACAGGTCCCCGACACACGCTGTGCGGAACGAAGTGGAGCATGGCGTGTGTCGAGTGTCAGGCGGAGTCTTGCTAGCGTAGATGCTCGGTTCAGCTGCCCGGGGCGCGGCAAGCCGGGACTGCGCCGTCAGGTAGGCGGTTTACCCTGACTGCCGTCGCAGCCTTTGGTGCCGACTGGAGGAACTCGACAGATGACTGAGAAAGGCCAGCCGGAAGAGACCAAGATCTGGATCTACAGCCTGCTCCTGCGTCTCTATCACCTGAGCCCGAGGCTAGTGCGTGACATCGTGGAGACCACGTTCCTTCGGATCTCGCTGACCGTTCCGAGTGGGTTGCTGGACTCGCGGGACCGGAGTGACGTCAGGCGCGCGGCCGCCGTCGGGGTAGTGGGCGGCTGGGTGTTCTACCTCGCGGGGTGTGTCGTTGCCGCCATCCTTACCGGACGTTGGTCGGGGGACGAGCCCGGCTGGGTGTATCTGTCCAACGACATTCCAAACCTCATCAACTACACGGTCCTCGTTCCCGGTCACCTTGCCTGCGGGCTCTCGCTGATCGCGGTAGCGGCGCAGGTGGAACCGCGCGAACTCGCGCTCAGGCCGGAGGGAGCAGGCCGTTGGCGACCCTGGCCGGCCGTAGGCCTGTCGCTCTTGTTCTCGTTTCTTGTGGTCTCGCTCTACATCGGCGAGGGGCTGAGCACTGAGGTCTACACCGCCGCATACTGGTGGGTAGCTGGAGTACTGGAAGACGGCACACGTATCTTCGACGCCTTCAGCGCGTACTACGTCATGCTGAACTTCGCACTGTGTTTCGTCGTCGCTTTGGGCGCGTGTTCGTTCGCAACGCTGATGCTCTCCGCTCTCAAGGTCGGCCGCGATCTCCGTGCGGAGCCGATTGAGGGCGCCGAGCAGGTCACCCTCGCTCAGCTGAGGTCGCGGCTCTCGGTCTTCTCCGACGGCTACGTCCTAGCCAAGCTGCAGGCCGGCTTCTTGATGCTGAATTGCTACACGTTCCGGGCCGAACTCATCGAAGACTCGGTCGTGATGCACGTGGCTGGAGGTATCACGGCGCTCTATGGGGTCTTCTTCATCTCTGTGCCACGCTATTTCGTTGAGCTAGAGTGGCACCTCCTCTCTGCTCGCTTGGTCGCCAGCGGCAAGAGTTCCGCACTAGCCAACGACGACGTTCGCAGTCGAAACGTCCGAGCCGTGGCCTTCGGGATCGATGTCTTGCTCGGTGGGGGCTTCATCTTCGGTTTCTGGACTCTATTCCCCCGTTTCTAGGCGGGCGTGACAATCGCGAGCGTCAACTCCCCAGGGGGCGGCATCACCGAAGCGACCCCGCGGCCGGGTCGAGATTCCGCCCTACACGCGCGTGAAGAAAGCCCGGCCCGGCAGACCATCCACAGCGGGCTCGCGCGCTGCTCATCCACCCTCCTGCCATACCTGCGATGGTGGGCACGCCGCGGGGTCTGGAGGAGGTGTGGCTCGGAGTCCGCGGGCCCGTCCAGGGCCCGCTCGTG
>JAJDAI010000494.1 GCA_029261955.1 Deltaproteobacteria bacterium
CTGCTCGAGAAGCCGATCGACCTGGACGCGCTCTTCGCCTCCATGGACCAGGCGCTCCAGGCCTGAGCCTCAGGAGCCCGGCGGCAGGTCCCCGGGGCTGCGCGCCGGCACCGGCTCTGCGGTGATGCTGAGGGGCTGGAAGCCCACGTCCGCGCCCCGCCGCACCGCGATCATCTCCGCGACGATCGCGACCGCGATCTCCCCGGGCTCCCGGGCTGCGATGTCCAGGCCGATCGGTGCTCGGACCCGCGCGAAGTCCTCGAGATCCAGGCCCCGCGTGCGGTAGCGCTTCATGAAGCGGTGCACCTTCGCGCGGCTCCCGATCATGCCCAGGTAGCGGCTGGGTCGGTCGACGACGGCGACGAGCAGATCCTCGTCCATGCGGTGGTCGTGCGTGACGATGACGGCGTAGGCGTTCGCGCCCCAAGGAAGCTCGTCCAGCGCGTCGAGGGGGGCCTCGGCGATGCACGCCACCGCGCCGGGGTGGCGCTCGGCCGAAGCGAACTCGGGCCGGCCGTCGACCACGGTCACGCGGAAGCCGGCGGCCGTGGCCACCTCGCAGAGCCGTTGCCCGACGTGCCCGCCGCCGAAGATGATGAGGGGAGGGTGGTCGCCCACGGGCTCGATGAAGATCTCCATGCGTCCTCCGCAGCACATCGCCAAGTCGCGCGTGAGGTGCGCCTTGAAGACCAGGGCCCGCCCCGTGCGGATCACGCTGTTGGCCTGCTCGATCGTGGCTTGCTCGATCGCGCCGCCGCCGATGGTGCCCCGGATCGTGCCGTCGGGCAGGACCAGCATCTTGCTGCCGATCTTCTGGGGGGACGAGCCGGCGGAGTGCACCACGGTGGCCAGGGCACCCTCGGCGCCGGAGTCGAGCAGGGTCAGGATGTCGCGGTAGAGCTCGATCACGGGCGAATCGTAGCCTCGGGGACCCCGGCCGGCTGGCCCCGGGTGTCCGGTTGTGTGCGGACCTGTCCGGCTGAGCTGTCCGGTTGTGTCCGGGGCCGGACAGGTGCCATCAAGAGCGCTGGGGAGCCAAGTGCCTGTGGGGTTTGAGAAAACGGGCCCCAGAACGCAATGGCCCGGCGCTTGCGAAAGCGCCGGGCCATGCGATTCTTCTCTCGAGTGCGCTGCTTCTTAGATGAGCGGCGCGATGACCAGCGCCACAACACACATCAGCTTGACGAGGATGTTGAGCGAGGGGCCGGCGGTGTCCTTGAAGGGGTCACCCACCGTGTCGCCGACGACGGCGGCGTCGTGGGCGGGGGTGCCCTTCTCGAGCAGGATGCCGTCCGAGGTGGTGAAGCCACCACCCTCGAAGGACTTCTTGGCGTTGTCCCAGGCACCACCGGCGTTGGACATGAAGATGGCGAGCGCGACGCCCGACACGGTCACGCCGGCCAGCAGTCCGCCGAGCATCTCGGCCTTGCCGAAGAAGCCGACCAGCACCGGGGAGCTGATCGCGAGCAGGCCCGGCAGGACCATCTTCTTGATGGCGGCTGTGGTGGAGATGTCGACGCAGCGCGCGGTGTCCGGCTTGGCGGTGCCCTCGAGCAGACCCGGGATCTCGCGGAACTGGCGACGGACCTCTTCGATCATCTCCATGGCGGCTTCACCCACAGCCTTCATGGCCATCGACGAGAAGAGGTAGGGCAGCATGGCGCCCACGAAGAGACCGGCCATCACCTTGGGGTTGGCGAGGTTGATGGTCTCCAGACCCGCCTGCTGCATGAAGGCGGCGAAGAGCGCGAGGGCGGTCATGGCCGCGGAGCCGATGGCGAAGCCCTTGCCGATGGCGGCGGTGGTGTTGCCGACCGCGTCCAGCTCGTCCGTGATCTCGCGAACGCTGGGGTCCTGGTGGGTCATCTCGGCGATGCCGCCGGCGTTGTCAGCGATGGGGCCGTAGGCGTCGACCGCGAGCTGGATGCCCGTGGTGGAGAGCATGCCGAGCGCGGCGATGGCCACGCCGTAGAGGCCGGCGGCCATGTTGGCCAGCACGACGCCCGCGGCGATCAGCAGGATCGGCAGGGCGGTCGACTGCATGCCGACACCCAGGCCGGCGATGATGTTGGTCGCGGTGCCCGTCTTGCTCTGTTCGGCGATGGAGTTGACCGGGCCCTTGCCCATGGAGCAGTAGTAGGAGGTCACGAGGCCGACGGCGACGCCGACGCCCAGGCCGACCACGGTCGCCGTGCCGACGTTGAACCAGGTCACGCCGTCGGTGCCCGACTCGGGCCAGAGGCCCTTCGCCAGGCCGAAGGTCACGACGGCCATGACGCCCGCGGCGCCGAAGGCACCCATGTCGAGCGCGTGCTGGGGGTTGCCGCCCTCTTCCGTCTTCACCACGAAGGTGCCGAGGATGGAGGCGACGATGCCGGCGGCCGCGATGGCCAGGGGCAGGATGACGGGGCCGTAGACGCCGTCGGTGGAGACCGCCGTGTAGCCCAGGGCGAGGACCATCGCGCCGATGATGGCGCCGACGTAGGACTCGAAGAGGTCCGCGCCCATGCCGGCGACGTCGCCGACGTTGTCACCGACGTTGTCGGCGATGACGGCGGGGTTGCGGGGGTCGTCCTCGGGCAGGCCCTCTTCGACCTTGACGTCGAGGTCGGCGCCGACGTCGGCGGCCTTCGTGTAGATGCCGCCGCCCACGCGGGCGAAGAGCGCGATGGACGAGGCGCCCATGCTGAAGCCGGTGATGACCTGCAGCACCTCGGCCATGCTCCAGCCCTCGAGGCCGCTGAAGTAGATGAAGAGCGAGCCGAGGCCGAGCAGCGCGAGGCCGACGACGCTCATGCCCATGACCGAGCCGCCCGCGAAGGCGACGTCGAGCGCGGGGGCGAGGCCCTTGGTGGCTGCGAAGGTGGTGCGCACGTTCGCGTTGGTCGCGATGCGCATCCCGAAGTAGCCGGCGAGTCCCGAGGCCACGGCGCCGCAGACGAAGGCCACGGAGATCATGGGGCTCTGGCCCGCGTTGGTGGCGGCCCAGTAGAGCAGGGCCGCGACGACGACCACGAAGCCGGAGAGCACCTTGTACTCACGGGCCAGGAACGCCATGGCGCCTTCCTGGATGGACGCCGCGATGGAGCGCATGTTGTCGGAGCCGGCGGGCTGGGCGTTGACCCACTGGGCCTTCCAGTAGGCGAAGCCCAGGGCGAGCAGCCCGGCGAGTGGTGCGGCGTAGGTGATGGGGTGCATCGTCGAGTTTCTCCTCGTGGCCCCGGAGCCACGCTGGTGGTGGTCCCGGAGTCCAGATCGCGAGGTCCCGTCCTCGGTCTGGCTGATGAATTCGCTGGAAGATCGGGGGCTTGGCGCGGCTGGGTGCGCGAAGCGGTCCCAGGTGCCGCGCCTAAGTACCCGAGGAGCCCCTGGCTGTCAACGTCTGCGGCGATCCTGCTGCTCGTCTGCGCCGCCCCCGCGAGGGCCGATCCGCCCCCCCTCCCTAGGGTCCGCCTGCAGCTCGGTCTCAGCCACCTCCGGGTCGATCAGGAGCTCCTGTTTGGGGAGCAGACCCGCCTCCAGCTCCGGCTGGGCCTCGAGCTGACCTGGCGCGTGGCCCCTGGCCCCCGCTCTCGATCCCGCATCCCGCCGCCGGGCGAGTCGCCTTTCGAACGCGAACTCCGCCTGCTCCTTCCCCCACTCGACCCCGTCTCGGAGGATCCGTGAACCTGTCCCTCGTCCTGATGTTCGGCCTCGTGGCCGCTGCGCCCACCGAACCACCCGATCCCGCGCTGCTCGCCGCCGAGGCCAGCCAGCGGGCGGCCGTGCACGCGCTGCAGGCCCGCTTCGAGTCCGAGCCCGACGCGCGCACCGTGCACCGCTGGACGGTCGCGGAGTCGGAGTCATCGCCGGAGCGCGGCCTGCGGCTGCTGCGCGACGCCCGGGCACGGGGCGCGCTGCCGCTCATGCGGGTGCGCGGCCGCTACGACGACCGCAGCAACCGGAAGTGGGACGGAGTCGAGCAGCCCACGGCCCGCGACCACGATTCGGACTGGGGCCTGGACCTGTGGCTGGAGTGGGACCTGGCGGAGCTGGCCTCGGGCGCCGACACGCTGCGGGCCCAGCGTGAAGCCCGGGCCCTGACCGAGCTGCGGCAGGCCGTGCTGTCGCACGCGACGGTGGTCTACTTCGACCGCCGGAGGGTGCTCACCGAGGCGGCCCTCGATCTCGAGTCGACGGCCCAGCGGGAAGCGGAGCGCCGATTGCGGCTCCAGGAGCTCGACGCTACCCTCGACGGCCTCACCGGGGGCCGGTGGAGTGAAGCCCTGGCCGCCGTCGAAGCCTCAATTCAGGACCGCGCTCATGACCCTGCCGATCGTTCGGGAGAAGATCCTCATTCTGGACTTCGGGTCCCAGTACACGCAGCTGATCGCACGTCGGATCCGCGAAGCGAACGTGTACTGCGAGATCCGGCCCTACACCCAGCCACCCCGTGATGACGAGCGCGGTGTCCTCAAGGGCCTCGTTCTCTCGGGCGGGCCCGCGTCGGTCTACGCCGAAGGGGCCCCGCACGTCGATCGCGCGGTGCTCGACTGGGGCGTGCCCGTGCTGGGCATCTGCTACGGCATGCAGCTGATCACCGAGCTGCTCGGCGGCAAGGTCGAGCCGGCCCTCGAGCGCGAGTTCGGCCACGCCGAGGTCTCGGTCGTCGCGGAGTCGCGCCTCTTCGAGGGGATGTCCGACCTCCCGCTGTCAGTGTGGATGAGCCACGGCGATCGCGTGGGCGCGCTGCCCGAGGGCTTCAAGCCCGTCGCGCGCACGGCCAACTCGCCTTGCGCGGCCATGGCCTCGGCCGACGATCGCATCTTCGGGGTCCAGTTCCACCCGGAGGTCGTGCACACGCCCCGGGGCACCGAGCTCCTCTCCAATTGTGTCCACGCCGTCTGCGGTTGTTCCGCGGAGTGGGACATGGGCAACTTCATGGAGGCGGAGATCGCGGACATCCGGGAGACCGTCGGCACGCGTCGCGTCATCCTGGGCCTGAGCGGCGGCGTCGACTCCACCGTCGTCGCGGGCCTCATGGGCCGCGCCATCGGCAAGCACTGCACCTGCATCTTCGTGGACAACGGCCTGCTGCGCTGGAAGGAGGCGGAGGAGGTCTGCGCCTTCTTCGCCGACTGGGACGACATCGAGTTCGTGCACGTCGACGCCAGCGAGCGCTTCCTGAGCGCCCTGGCCGGCGTGAGCGAGCCGGAGGCCAAGCGCAAGATCATCGGCCGGGTCTTCATCGAGGTCTTCGACGAAGCCGCTGCGAAGGTCGACGGCGCGGACTTCCTGGCGCAGGGGACCCTGTACCCCGACGTCATCGAGAGCGTCAGCCCCCACGGCGGCCCCTCGGCCACCATCAAGAGCCACCACAACGTCGGCGGCCTGCCCGACAACATGAAGCTGAAGCTCATCGAGCCGCTGCGCGAGCTCTTCAAGGACGAGGTCCGGAAGCTCGGAGCCGAGCTGGGCATCGATCACGACCGCCTCTGGCGGCACCCCTTCCCGGGGCCCGGCTTGGGCATCCGCGTGCTGGGCGATGTGACGAAGGAGCGCTGCGACCTGCTGCGCGCCGCGGACCGCATCTACATCGAGGAGCTGCACGCCGCGGGTCTCTACGCCGCGATCTGGCAGGCCTTCGCCGTGCTGCTGCCCGTGAAGACGGTGGGCGTGATGGGTGATGAGCGCACCTACGAGGCGGTCTGCGCCATTCGGGCGGTGACCTCCACCGACGGCATGACCGCGGACTGGTTCGACATGCCTCGCCCCGTGCTCGCGCGGATCTCCAACCGCATCATCAACGAGGTGCGCGGCATCAACCGCGTCGTCTACGACATCTCGAGCAAGCCGCCCGGCACCATCGAGTGGGAGTAGGCGGGGAGCCCGTCTCGTAGACGCAGCTGCGTTCCGTCGCGCGCCGCCACCAGCACCGCATCCGACTCGGCCAGGTGGCCCTCGACTGCCTCGGCCGCGTCGTCCGGTTCCAGCCAGTGTGGCGACAGGTGCACGAGCGCCGCGCCGCGTGGCCGCGCGCGGCGGATGACGTCCGCCACATCGACCGGGCGCAGGTGTTCGCCCCGCTGCACTGCGTCGGGGCTGCTGCACTCCACGACCAGCCAGTCCACCCTCCGCGCCGCGTCCACCAGCCCCCCGCAGGGCGCGGTGTCGCCGGAGTAGGCCACGGACCAGCCGACCCCCTCGAGCCGCAGCGTGCGCGGGTGCTGGCTGTGCACGGCGGGGAAGGGGGTGCAGCGGATGGCCGTGCCCGGGAGCCTGTGGGCCTCACCCACGTCCGCCTCCAGGAAGGTGAGCGGCAGCCGGTTCAGCTTCGGGTACAGCAGCTCGAACACGGCGCGCAGCCGCTCCTCGTGCCCCGGCGGCCCGGCCAGGACCAGCGGGGGCGCCTCACGGCCTGCGTGGCGCAGCGCGCCGAGCCGGTGGAACAGCAGCGGGAACAGATCGCTGAGGTGGTCGAGGTGGCTGTGGGAGTGCACGATCGCGTCCAGGTCGAGCGGGTCCTGACCGAGCCGGGCCAGCCGGTCGAGGCAGCCGGGGCCCGAGTCGAGCAGCACCCTGTCGCTGCCTGCGCGCAGCAGGTGCGACGAGCAGCCCCGCTCGGGGTGCAGATCCAGCGTGCCCGAGCCCAGGACGATCCACTCCATGCCCCCGATCCTATGCCACCTGGGGCACGCGACGGCGGAACCACAGCGCGATAGGATCGGTCCCTCGTTTCATGCAGTGCGCAAACCACCCCGATCGGGCCGCCATCGGCATCTGCGTGTCGTGCCAGAAGGTGGTCTGCGCGTCCTGCTCGACGCGGCTGCAGGGACGCAACTTCTGCCGCAGCTGCCTGGAGCGCCGCGCGAGACGGAGCGCGGGCGAGGTCGCGCGCTCCTCGGACGGTGGAACCCGACTCGGCACGGCCTTCCTGACGCTGGTGTCCGCAGCCCTGCTCGTCGGAGCCGCCACCGGCTTCGGCTTCCTCCTGTACCTGGCCGGCTGAGGTGAGCACCCCTGGCATCGGCTTCCGCCGCCGGGCCCGGGACGCCGGCGCGGCCGTTCTGCTCGACGAGACGGTCAGCCTCGTCCAGACCCAACCGCTGCACTGGGCCGCCCTGGCGCTGCTGCCTACGGCACCCCTCGCGCTGGCCACGCTCGGCTTCGTGTACCTGCACCGCGTCCACAGGTTGGACGAGGCCAGGG
>JAJDAI010000495.1 GCA_029261955.1 Deltaproteobacteria bacterium
CGCCTCGTCCTCGTCGAAATCGGAGTCGCCGAGTCCCCCAAGTCCGATGTCCACCACCCGAACCAGGAGCGTCTCCTGTTCGCACCAGACATCCTTCCGATCACAGTTCAGCCACCACGCCTCCGGCGCACCCGGAACGACCGGCGTGTCCGGCCAGAACACCGAGTCGAGGCCCTCTTCTCGCGTCCCAACCTTCAGCCCCATGGCCCGCAGGGATGCCGCATCATCTCCGCAGTCCGCCATGGCCAACCAGGGCAGCCTGAGCAGTGCCTGCCGGATCGGCGCGGCCTCATCCTCGGTGAGCCAGGGCTGGAGGAGGGCGACCGCGCGACCTGCGACAAGGTCCCGAACGACGTTCCACGGAGGCAGCGCAGCGAGGCCCTCGAGTCCCGGGATGCCCGGGACATCCAGCACGAGATCCCGCCATGCCAGCAGGTCCGCGCAGTGCTCGAAGACAGCCTCCCTCATGGCCGCCGGAAGCAAGACGACCAGCCGCGTGGATGCCTGGACCAGAAGGTCCCGCCCCCGATTGAGCGCGACGAGGGCCTCCACGCGCTGCTCCCACTCCACATCTTCGAAGCCGAGGACGACCAGCACACGCCTCGGGGCAAAGGAGTGGGTGGGATCGAGCCCATGGAGCGAGAGCTGGTGCCAGACTAGGCGCTCGCCGGTCGGCAGTTGGCTGAACAGCTCAGCCAGCAGGCTGGTCGCAGAGCCCCGCGCAGCGCCAAAGGCGAGCACGACCGCGTGCTCTCGTCGATCCTCGAGGGTCTCAGCGATGCGTCGCGCCGCGCCAACCAGGGCCACGTCCCCCATGGCAGACCTCAGAGCAGTGGACGAAGGTATGGGTGCACACGGAACCAGGGGACGCCGTTCTTGTAGACAAGGATGGCGCCCCGAAGCAGGAGCCGAAGCGACTCCTCGGTCCCGCTGGGGCGGCCCGTCTCCTCGGTCTTCCTCAGCTCCTCCACCCGCAGCTCGTTGGCCGCGAAGGGCTGGAGCCCCGCCGCGACCTCGCGGAAGGCCTGTTCGGCCATTGCAAGGTCAATCCGTTCTGGCCGGGGCTCCGCGCGGTGGGCGAGCCGACAAGCCTGATGAACGAGCCGGACGAGGTCCCTCAGAACGCCCCCAGACGAAGAAACCAGCAGCTCGAGCGCGTCAGGCTCGATCACATCCGCAGTGCCCAGCCCCGCGGCCTCCAGCCGCCGCGCGATGACGGCGCGTAGAACCGATCGTCCCGCTTCTACGTCCTTGAGGAGGACCTTCGCGGCGGCACCGACAGGCAACTCCACGGGGATGTTCGGGAGAGGACAAAGCTCGAATCCCGCGGTCGTCTCTAGGACCATCGCGTCCGGACCAAACCACAACGCGATGGGCCCGTTGTAGACCACGGGGCAGGACGGCAGGCCGAGGACTCGGGTTTGTAGGAAGAGCTGACGAATCGCCTCCTGATCCTCGATGCGATCAAGTCCATCGAGGAGAACGAGAGGTGGGCGGACCTCAGCTACCTCAGCCAACACATCTTGGAGGGCAGCCGCGAGGCGGTCTATCTCCATGTCGCCTTCCCGGTGCTCGCGCGCGAGCCCCCCGAAGGGGCGCAGCGCGATCGAACCCGGCAGACGAGCCCCAGCGACCTCGGCCAACCCACCGGTAACTCCTGCCGCCAACGCCGCTGGCGCGCCGTGCACGGTTGCTGCTGTGGCCGTCAGGATAGCGATCCCTTTCAGCAGCCGTCTGAAGTCCAGGCGCTCGGGCTCCCGGGCGATGCCCCGAAACGCCTCGAAGAGTGCCCTCTGCGCCTTCTCGCTGATCTTCTGGCCCCAGCGCCCCTCAGCCAGGCGACAGGCCGCCGCCCCGATCATGAAGAGGATCTCACCGCCCGACACCTGGGTAACGTTCGCGGCGCTTCGATAGACGTCCAGCCCGATCACCGCGTAGTCGTCCTGCAGCAAGCGGCCTAGCTGCGCGATCTCGCTGCTCTTGCCGCTGCCCGGGCTGCCGGTCAGGAAGAACTTCAGGGGCCGTCCCGGCTCTTCTCGAAGGCGGCGCACGATCTCCGCAGACGGCGCTGACTCCCGGCCAACGTAGTAGCGGAGATCGGCGGCGGTGAGAGTCCGCTGGAAGTCGAAGACCTCGGAGAAGAGGTGGGTCCACGGAGGGACGGCCATCGGAGCCTCGTGTCAGCAGGGGTACTGCGGGAAGCATAGCTCGTATCTCCTCCGGAGCGGCCGCGCGGAAGAGGGCCCGGCGGACCGTGGATGTCAAATGCCTGCGGAGCGGATAGCCCGCACGGGCTGGTCTTCGTGGCCTCCGGCTTCCCACGGAGACCTGCCTGTGGGCAAGTGGGACAGGACGCTTGGTGCAAGGATCGACCGCTTAGAGGGTGTTTTGACACTAGACCTCATGCGGCCTCGACCGTCGATTCGGCCAGACTCACGGGATGGGCGAGGCGCCGGAGGAGCAGTCTGGCATGGCGTTGGTGCATGACTCCGGTTGACCTTGAGCCGTGGGATGGAAGACCCTCCGCGTCCGCGAAGGACGCTGGAGAAGACGTGATGACCGCCAGGACGAAGAGCAAGGTGTCCCCGAAGTACAAGACGAAGTACCGCGTGCGGAACTGGGCGGCCTACGAGAAGTCACCGCGCCGCCGGGGCGACATCACCGTCTGGTTCGACAAGGACGTGGCCGAGGCGTGGGACGCGCCATCGTCTGGGCGCCCTGGCGCTCAGCGGAGCTACTCCGATCTGGCCATCCTCGCGGCCTTGACGCTGCGCACGGTCTTCCACCTCGCGCTCTGCCAGACCGAGGGCTTCGTCGCCTCGTTGCTCCGCCTGATGGGCCTCGACTTGAAGACCCCGGACCACACCACGCTGTCTCGACGGGGCCGCACCCTCGAGGTGCCGCGCCTTGGCAGCGACGACGAGAGTCCGCTGCACCTGGTCATCGACTCGACTGGCCTGAAGGTCATCGGGGGCGGCGAGTGGCACGCCTTCAAGCACCACGTCTCGAAGCGCCGGCGGAGCTGGAGGAAGCTCCACCTCGGCGTCGATAGCCATGGCTTCATCGTGGCGTCCGCCCTCACCGAGAGCGGCAAGGACGACGCATCCGTGGGCGCGGAGCTGCTCGAGCAGCTCTCCGTCCCGGTTGCTTCGTTTCGAGGCGACGGAGCCTACGACACGAGGGCGTTCTACGAGGCCCTGGATGCGGCAGGAACTCCGGCCCTCAAGGTCGTCATTCCTCCCAGGCGAACAGCTTCCCCGGCGCAGCCGGCAGCAGGAGCCTGGCAGCAACGGAATGAGGCCCTCGCGAGGATTGCCGCCATAGGCAGACGGCAGTGGAGGAAGGAGTCCGGGGCACATCAGCAAGCTCGGGCTGAGAACGGGATGTTCCGCTTCAAACAGCTCGTCGGAGACCGACTACGAGCGCGGACGTTCGAAGGGCAGAAGCGGGAGGCGCTGATCGGCGTTCTTGTGGTCAACCGGATCACCGAGCTCGGCATGCCGAAGTCGGAGGCGATCCGCGACTGAGAATTGCGCTACCGAAGGGCAACTCCGGCGGTGTTCCGAGCCGTGCAACAACGCCCCGACGTGCAGGTTCCGCCATCCCGGACCAGCTCGGCGGGCACCATGTTTCCAGGCCGCCCAGTCGCCTCGACCGAAGACCTTCAGGCTCGTCGCGTCCACAATCAGATGAACAGCGCTGCTCCGCCCCAGCGAATTGAGTACGAACCGAGGAGCCCGCGCCCGTCGTGACAGCGTCGTGTGGTCCGGCACCGGCACATCGAGGCCCAGCAGGCCGACGAGCGAACGCAACAGGCCCTCCGTCTGGCGCCAGGGAAGGCCGTAGACGAGTCGGAGCGCGAGCGCCGTCTCGATGGCGACCATGGAGTAGCGCTGCGGACGCCCGCGTGCTCCCGGCGGGCTGGGCTCCCAGGCGGCGATCGCCTCATCGTGGAACCAGACCGTCAGGTCACCGCGGCGAACGAGCGAGCGGTCGTACTGGCTCCAGTTCCGCACCCTGTACTTGGTCTTGTACTTGGGATGGACCTTCGACCGCTTCTCCGACATCGCCGCTGCTCCTCGAGAGGCGGCGAGGGTCCCCGGGAGGACGCCGAAGCACAAGGAGCGGCGATTCTGCACCAACGCCCGTCGGCGCTGGCCCCGGTGAGACAAGGTCGGAGTGCCCCAATCTCGGCGAATCCCGTGGAGCTACGTCCGCGGCAACCCATCCGTGTGCTTGAGCATGAGGATCATCGGCTCCTCGACCTGGTTCCGCTCGATCTCCCACTTGAGGCGGCTGCGCGAGGCGGGCATGAGCGACCTCCCCTCCCGGGAGCGCAGCGGCCGGTCCGCGGAGATGTCCGGCGCCTTGGCTCCACCGGCCTCGTCCCAGCCACGGCCTTCGCTCCAGGAGGACCAGTGGAAGGCGGCGGGGGCCGTCGGTAGGGAGAACGTTAGCCGCACCTGGGGCATCCCTTTCTTGCTCTTGAAGAGACGGGGGTCCATCGTGAGGGACCTGGGCGCGTCGTCGCGCTTCGTGGTCCCTGCCAGCTGCACGCGCAGCATGCCGTCCTCGCCCAGGCTCAGATCGGGTGGCACGGTGTACGTTGTCGACCACAGGCGTGTGCGCGAGGTGTCGTCCTGGGGCTCGACCAGCAGCTGCAGGTCAACGTCGCCGGGGAGTGCGTTGGTGTCCGGGCTCCAGATTGGAGGGTCGGGGGTGACCTCTTTGGCCCAGCCGCCGAACACGGTCACCAGCTTCTGGCCCTCCACCAGGGTCCCGGACTTGGGCCGGATGGTGAAGGTGCTCTCGGTGTAAGCGTGCCAGCCCTGCGCGAAGGCGTCGTCGGCCCCACGGCATGGGTGCTCGGCGTTCCCGAAGCACTTGTCCTCGTGAACGGCATCGATCCAGAAGTCCGACTCGGCCAGTGCGGCCTCCGCGGGCTTGCGCACTTCCCCGTTGGACGCCAGATACTGGACAATGTCCGGCTTCGGGTCCTTGCCCTGCCAAGCGAGCCACTCCTCAACGACGGAATCATCGTCGTCGGCCTCCGGGTCGACCAGGTCGGGGTCGTCTCCAGCATGGACCACGACGTGCGCGGGAGGGGGTCTGTGGAAGATGTACAGGACCGGCGATGCGATCAGGGCTCCCACCATGGCTCCGCCGAGGGCAAACACGAGCTGTGCGCCCATCGACGCCTTTTGCCGAAGAGCAGAGGTCCACGACCCCACGGTGATCAACGCGACGATCGTGGCAGCGAGTGCGACGTAGACGTCGTTCGGCAGCATTTGAACTTCTTGCATCAGACGACTCCGATGGCAGACGGCCAGGCAAGTTTGGATTCTACCTGTGCCTTGCGGCGTGGTGTATGAGCCTCGTGAGGCCCGAGTTCAAGCGGATGGGTCATACCCGATCCACAT
>JAJDAI010000496.1 GCA_029261955.1 Deltaproteobacteria bacterium
GTCGACGAGGCGGACGCGCACCCCCCGGGGCAGGGCGCGCAGCAACGCGCGGACGAAGGGATCGGTCGCGGGCTCCGCGCCCCGGGGGCGGAGCATGGGATCCGGGACGAGCACGACCGCGCCGCGCTCGTCCGGAAAGGAGACGAGGTTCAGCAGGTTGGGCGTGATCGCGCTGGCCCGGCGGATGAAGCTGCCGGCCTCGGTCGCCTCGGTGAACAGGATCGGCACGAGGGCGATCTCGGTGTCCTGCAGCCCCAGCTCAGCCGTGAGCTGGCGCCGAAGGGGCCGGAGCCGCTCCCGCTCCAGGCGCCGGTTGTAGGCCAGCAGCTCGCGGTCCTGCTGCATCGCGGCGGCGCTGGGGTAGTCCTGGTCCGAGAGCACACTCTCGCCGTAGTGCGGCAGCTCGGTCAGGGGATCCAGCTCCGCCAGCGCCCGCAGGCCAAGGGCGGCACTCGGAAGCAGCGCGCGAAAGCCCCGTGGCGCCGCCGGATCGGGCAGGAAGGAGATCAGCTCGTCGACGTGTCCCACCCACAGCCAGGACGTGTCGAGCTCCAGCGGCTCCTGCGCGCCAAAGCGCCTCAGGGCGTCGATGAGGCTCCGCTGGAGACGATGTCGCCCGCTTCGGCCCGTCAGCACCCGGCCGAGCGGGTGGTCTGGCCCCAGCGGCGGCGTGACCTCGAGGTTGCCGAAGCCGTCGATCGCCGTGTCGCCTCCTTCGGGGAAGAAGAGGACGGAGGTGTCGGGCTCCCGTGCGAGCTCGTCGAGCACGAAGGCGCCACCTTGGCCAGCCAGGCCGTCGCGCGGCGAGTCGATGATCACGCGCATGGGCCCGTGCACGCCAGCGGCCCAGGCCACCTCGAACTGGTCCTGCACCCAGCGGTCCCCGTCGTACAGGTCACTGCGGACCGACTCCCAGGGGCGTGGGGCGTGTTCGCCCAGCGCGGCGAGCAGGTCCAGGTTCGACTCCTCGTCCTCGTCGCCCAGCAGCGGCATCACCCAGGTCCGTTCCACGGGCCGAAGCGGGTGCGGCAGCACGATGGGCGCCGCCTCGACCTGCCAGTGCGAGGCGGCCCCGAAGGCAGGCTGGAACAGGAGGTCGGCGGACGCGAACCAGGAGCCCAGCTCCACCTGCACCGTCGCGCCCGCGGGTGCCTCCCAGCTGCCCGCCAGGTTCCCGCCCAGGACGATCTGCCCCGCGTGCCACACGCGCACGGTGGCCCCGTCGCCCGCGAGGCTCAGGCGGCCCGCCTCCCGCGGAAGCTCCAGATCCAGCCAGTCATTCTCGACCGGGTCCGGCCACTCGTCCGTCCAGTCCACCGTGCCGTTCGCGTCGTCGTCGTCCAGGTTCGGCGCGAACCGAAGCGGGGCGGCGGCGGCCGAGGGGGCCAGCAGAGCGAGCAGGAGCAGGGGCACCATGACCGGGCCTTGAGCACCCGCCGTGCCAGATCGCCGCAGCGAGCCGGGCGAGCCCGTCTTTCTCGGACTTCGCCCTCGACCGGTGGCCAGCCTGCGACGCCCCCGCCCCCTCAGCCTCCGAGCGCCCGTTCCCCGACCGTGTCGGAATGCCTCGCGTGAGTCGATTCGACACGGTCAAGGCGACGCACTTCGCCCGCCATGAGCCACCCCGCCTGTTGCTGGCCCTCCTGCTCGCTACAGTGAAGCCAGCCGCTCCGCCTCCGGGGCGTTCTGCGCGGAGCGCTCCATGGCGGATCGCGGTTGTGTGCTGCTCGTCGGTGATCCCCAGAAGCTGAACGTGGACCTGCAGAAGGTCCTCGAGAAGCGCGGGTTCCGGATTCACCGCAGCTCGACGGTCGCGCAGGCCTGCACCTTGCTCGCGGACGGCGAGTTCGACGCGGTGGTCTCGGACCTGCAGCTGGTGGACGGCACGGCGCTGCAGCTCTGCGAGCGGCTCCGCGACCAACGTCTCGCGGTGCCCGTCCTGGTCATCACCGACTCGCCGACGCTGGACACCTCGGTCGCTGCGCTGCGCGCGGGCGCCTACGACTACCTGGTCTGGCCGACGCCCCTGGAGGCGCTCGCGCAGGCGCTGGACCGGGCCATCCAGCACCGCAGGCTCAAGCGTGAGGTGCGGCGGCTGCGGCGCAAGCTGAGCGTGGCCCGCCGCTACGACGCGATCATCGGCGAAAGCCCCCCCATGAAGGAGGTCTTCGACACGCTCGAGCGCGTGGCGGCCTCCCGCGCCCCGATCCTGGTCACCGGGGAGACGGGCACTGGAAAGGAGCTCGTCGCCCGCGCGATCCACGAGTCCAGCTCGCGGTCCGCGGGGCCCCTTGTGGCGGTGAACTGCGCGGCGATCCCCGAGGGCCTCATCGAGAGCGAGCTCTTCGGGCACGTCCGCGGCGCCTTCACGGATGCGCGCACGGCGAGGAAGGGCCTGTTCGTGCAGGCCGACGGTGGCACGCTCTTCCTGGATGAGGTCGGCGACCTGCCCCTGACGATGCAGGTGAAGCTCCTGCGGGCGATCCAGGACCGCGCGGTGCGGCCGGTGGGCGCCGAGACCGAGGTGCCCTACGACGCCCGCATCGTCGCCGCGACGAACCGTGACCTGGACTTGATGGTCGACGAGGAGCGCTTTCGGCGGGACCTGTACTACCGGCTCAACGTCATCCACGTGGACCTGCCGCCGCTGCGCTCCCGGAGCGGCGACATCCTGCTGCTCGCCCACTACTTCCTGGAGCGCGCGGCCGAGGGCTCGGACAAGGAGCTGGATGGCCTCACGCCCGCCGCCGCGCGCAGGCTCCTGGAGTACCGCTGGCCCGGCAACATCCGAGAGCTCGAGAACTGCATCGAGCGGGCGGTCGCCTTCACGCAGGGCGAGCAGATCGGGGTGGACGATCTGCCCAACCGCATCCGCGCCTACACGACGTCGCACGTGCTGGTCGCCGCTTCGGATCCGGAGGAGCTGGTCCCGCTGCGCACGGTCGAGGAGCGCTACCTGCGGCGGGTCATGGCCGCGGTCGGCGGAAACAAGGCTGCGGCGGCCCGGATCCTCGGGGTCGAACGCAAGACGCTGTACCGGAAGCTCCAGCGTTTCGGCATCGAACCCCGACCGAGCTCCGATCCTGGCACGCCGGCTGCTTAGACCTCAGCGGAGCGGAACAAAGTCCGCACCCAGGAGGTCTCGCATGCGCATCAAAGCCACCACCCGTGTCAACCGCCTGCTCGCTCGCTACCCCGAGTCCGAGGCGATCCTCAACTGGTACCGCGTGCCGCTCGATCCCGACGACACCGCGCTCACCCTCGAGGCCCTCTGCGCGCGCTACGGCCTCGACGAAGAGGACGTGCTCGTCGAGCTGACCGCCCTGATGTGGG
>JAJDAI010000497.1 GCA_029261955.1 Deltaproteobacteria bacterium
ACGGCCTCGTCAAGGAGACCGTGCTGGCGGGGAGCACCGAGTGGACCGCCATCTTCGCGCTGCTGCTCTTCATGAGCTTCTTCGTGGGCGTCTGCGTGTGGACGCTGAAGCAACCCGACACCCACCCGGACCTGGAGTAGACGAACATGGCTGCACCGAAGGACGTGCTGCTGCCGCACTCGGCGGACGGCATCCAGGAATACGACAACCCGATGCCCGCCTGGTGGCTTGGGATCTTCTACTTCACCATCGCCTTCACCATCGTCTTCATCCCCTACCTCTGGGGCACCGGCTGGACCCAGGAGGGTCAGTACGAGGACGAGATGGCTGCGGCTGCGGAGGCCTACAAGGTCCCCGAGAGCGCCGTGGCGACCGCAGGCGGCGATGCCTCCGGGGACGCCGCAGCGGGCCAGGCGACCTTCGCCAGCATGTGCGTGGCCTGCCACGGGGCAGACGCCAAGGGCGGCATCGGTCCGGACCTGACCGACGCGGAGTGGATCCATGGCGGCACGATGTCGCAGATCCAGCAGACCGTGACCGACGGGGTGCCGGCCAAGGGCATGCTGGCCTGGGGCCCGGTGATCGGCGCCAAGAAGGTCGCCGACGTCAGCGCCTACGTGCACAGCCTGGGCGGCGGGCAGTAGCAGCCTCCGCTCCGAGGAGCTAAGACCAGGAGGAGGTCGGTCCCGAAAACCAACTCGCCGAGGGGACGGCGACCGAGCGGAGCTCACCAGACATGCCCCTCGTCGCGCAACGAAGCTGGGTCTATCCCGCCGACAACTCGGGCCGGTTCCGCACCGCCCGCCAGTACTTCGGCTGGTTCCTGGTCCTCTTCTTCGTGTCGGTGCCCTGGATCCGCATCGCGGGTCTTCCCGCGGCCCTCATCGACATCCCCGGCCGCCGGCTCGTGCTGGTCGGCACGATCTTCACGCCTCACGACACCTGGGCCCTGGCCCTGCTGCTGTTGACGGCCGCCCTGGGGCTCTTCCTGTTCACGTCGGTGATGGGGCGGGTCTGGTGCGGCTGGGCCTGTCCGCAGACGGTTTGGCTGGAGTTCGTCTACCGCCCCGTCGAGCGCCTCTTCGAGGGCCCGGCCCACCGCAAGCGGCGCCGCGACCGCGGGGACCACGACGCGACCTGGTGGGCGATCAAGATCGGCAAGTGGAGCTCGTTCGTCGTGCTGACGGCGCTGACCACCGGCGTGTTCATGAGCTGGTTCGTGGGCGGTCCCCAGCTGCTGCGGGGCGAGATCGGGGCGAGCGGCCTCTTCGTCGGCGGCATGCTCTTCATCCTGTTCCTGCTGGACGCGGTCTGGTTCCGGGAGCAGCTCTGCCACTTCGCCTGCCCCTACGCGCGCTTCCAGGGCGTGCTCATGGACGCCAACTCCCTGATCGTCGCCTACGACGCGCACCGGGGTGAACCCCGCGCGAAGGGCAAGTCCCGGGACGAGGAGAGCGGCGACTGCATCGAGTGCAACCGCTGTGTCGACGTCTGCCCCTCCGGCATCGACATCCGCGAGGGCGACCAGCTCCAGTGCATCGCCTGCGCCGGCTGCGTGGACGCCTGCAACGACGTGATGGTCCGCATCGGCAAGCCGCAGAACCTGATCCGCTACACGACGAAGCGGGACGCGCCGGCCCAGCAGGGCGAGAGTCGCCCGGTCTTCACGCGCCGCACCGGCGTCTACGTCGCCTTCTTCTGCATCGTCGCAGCGGGCCTCGTCATCGGCCTGGCGACCCGCAACGAGGTGGCCGTCCAGATCGCCCGAATCACCGATGGCCAGCAGTACCGGTAGCTGCCGGGCGGAAAGGTCCTCAACCAGTACGCGATCCACGTGACCAACTAGGACACGCAGGAGAACACCTTCAACATCGTGTCCGGCAGCGACGACGTCATGGTGACCGTGCCCGGCCTGCCCTGGACCATCGCCTTCGGCAGCGAGCAGCGCTTCCAGGCCTTCGTGCAAGCCCCCAGCGACTCCTTCGCGGGCGGCCGCCTGCCGTTTGTCGTGCTCGTCGAGCGCGAAGACGGCGTCCGTTCCACCATCGAGGCCGTGATGCTCGGCCCCGGCGTTCTGGGCTCGTCGGACGGACAGGCCGCAGAGGAGACCCCGTGAAGAAGAAGCCCTTCAACCCCTGGCCCTGGTTCGCGCCCGCGGTCCTCCTCGCGACCGTGCTCGCCAACGTGGTGCTCATCCACCTCGCAGAAACCACGGACGACTCCATCGTGCTCGAGGAGGCCGACCGGCAGTGAGCCGAGCCTGCTCCCACTGCGGCCTGCCGGTTGCCGCTGCAGTCGGGCAGTCCTCCGAGCCCGTGTTTTGCTGCTCCGGCTGCGAAGCGGTCTGGATCGCGCTGCACGACGCGGGACTCGACGACTACTACCGGCTCCGCCAGGAGCTGCCCGCCCCCGCCGCGGCGCCGTCCGGCGATGCCCTGCGCTACGACGACCCCGAGGTGGCCGGTCGGCTGGTGCAACGCGACGAGCAGGGCGCCCGCGCGACCTTCGCCGTCGACGGCATCCACTGTGCGTCCTGTGCCTGGGTGATCGAGGAGGCCTTGCGGCGGGAGCCGTCGGTCCGCTCCGCGCGGGTGGCCCTGGCCTCGGAACGCGTGACTGTCGAGCTGGCGGGAGACGACGCGCCGCTGGGCAGCATCGCGCAGGCCCTCGGGCGCATCGGCTACCCCGCGCGCCCCGTCGTCGCCGGCGAGATCGACGCGGGAGCCGAGCGCGCCCGCCGCTTCGAGATCCTGCGTTTCGGGGTCGCCGGCGCCTGCGCGATGAACCTCATGCTCTTCGCCGTGAGCCTCTACGGCGGCGCCCGCTGGGGCATCGAGCGGCCGCTGGAGCAGCTGTTCCGCTGGCTCTCCTTCGGGGTCGCCACACCGCTGGTCGCCTTCTCCGCCTGGCCGATCCTGAGGCACGGGATCGCCGCCCTGCGCAGCGGCACGGTGCACGTCGACGTGCCGGTGGGCCTGGCCATCGCGGTCATGTACGGCACCTCGGCCTGGGCGACCATCCAGGGGCAGGGCGACGTCTGGTTCGATTCCCTGGGCATGCTGGTCGCGCTGCTGCTCGGCGGCCGCCTGCTGGAGGGCATGGTGCGCCGGCGCGCGGGGCAACGCCTCCAGGGCCTGCTCGGCCGCCAGGACGACACCTGCCGACTCGTCACGAACGTCGGGGTGCGCCGCGTGCCGCCCGACGAGCTCCGCGCCGCCGACCGCATCGAGCTGCTGCCCGGGGATGTCTGCGCCGTGGACGCCGTGGTCGCCTCGGGCGAGAGCGACGTCGACCTGAGCGTGGTGGACGGCGAAGCCCGCCCCCGCCCGGCCGCGGTGGGCAGCGAGCTGCCCGCCGGCGCCCGGATCCTGACCGGCC
>JAJDAI010000498.1 GCA_029261955.1 Deltaproteobacteria bacterium
CTCGAGGCGCTCGAGGGCGACGCCTGCGCCGATGCCGACGGCCCCGAGCAGGACCGAGGACGCCACGTGAGCGATGCCGCAGAGGCCGGTGATGCCCAGGGTCTTCTTGAGGGACCAGCCCTGCGCCTTGCCGAGGACCACGAAGGGCAGGCTGTGGTCGATGCCGAGCAGGGTGTGCACGAAGCCGATGGAGGCGGCGGTCCCGAGGAGCAAGGTCGCGTCGCTCATCAGGCCTCCAGGCGGGGCAGGACCAGGGTGATCCGTCCCAGGATGTTCGATCGGGGCACGCCACCGAAGCTGCGGCTGTCCGTGCTCTGCGCGGGGTTGTCCCCCTGCACGAACACCCGGTCTGCCTCCAGGGAGGCGACCCGCTTGATGACTCGGACATCCGAGTGCAGCGGGTGTTGCAGCAGGACGACATCGCCGCGCTGCGGAGCACGCCGGCCGTAGGCGGCGACCAGCACCTCATCCCCGTCGAGCAGGGTGGGCTGCATGGACTCGCCGACCACGCGGACGCGCCGCCTCCGACCCAGCGCCCAGAGCAGGAGCTGGGCCGGAGGGCGACCCCGCAAGACGGGATCAGCTGGCGGTGTACCAGGTGACGTCACGGCCCTTGGTGCCCCAGAAGACCGTGTGGATCTCCTTGATGGCGGCCATCAGCTCCTCGGCGTGGGGGAGGTTGACCTCCACCTTGACCGTCGAGCAGAGCTTCGCGGCGTTCCAGAACATCTCGTGGAGGTTCGGGACGGCGGCGAGGTGCACGGGCTTGAAGTAGTCCGTCCAGAGGACGAGCAGCTCCGCCTTCGCGAGGTGCGCCTGCTCCTCCTTGATGGCGATGTAGCGGGACATCGTGTTGTTGTAGGCAGCCCAGGCCGCCGCGTCGCCAGCGGCGGGCGGGGTCATGGCGAGGATCTTCTTGGTCATGGACAGCGCCGCCTCAGCAGCGATGCGGGCGGACGCGGGGTCGTAGACGCCGCAGGGACCGTCGCAGTGAGCCTGGGCCTCATCGGCCGGCACGTTCCTGCGCAGGGTGGCAAGAGCCTTGTCGAGCATGGCTTCTCCGTGGGTGTTTGAGCGGGGGATCCTCCCCCGAAGGGGCCACACCTTTGACTCCGATCCCGAAGCTGTCAAGAACGCCCCCCGCGTGCGCAAGAATGGGGCATGCGCACGCTCGTCCTGCTCCTCTGTTTGGCCTTCGCGGCCCCCGTCCAGGCCTCCGAACAGGAGCGCCTCGAGCACGCCGTGCAGGCCCTGGAGGCGGACCGTGCGCCCCAGGCCGTCTACTACGGGGGCTGGCTCGGCATCCAGGTGGCGCTGACCGTCGGGCAGACGGCGATCGCCCTGGACCCCGGCGAGCTTCCGGAGGGCGCGACGGAGGTGGAGATCCGCAACCACCGCGGCCTCTGGTTGACCGGCGCCGCCACCGCGCTCATCGGCACCGTGGCCATGGCGGTGGACCCGCCAGCGGCGCTCTTCGCCATCCCCAGCGACCTGGAGGGGGCCGAGGCGCGGCTCGCGGCGGCGGCGAAGCAGGAGCACCAGGCGCAGAACTGGTTCGCGCACTTCAGCGGCATCGCGCTCAACGGCATCGCCGCGGGCATCCAGACCTTCGCCTTCGACTCGCCGGTGGACGCCGGCTTCAACTTCCTGATCGGCTGCCTCATCTCCGAGGCGATCGTCTGGACCCGCCCCACCATCGCGAAGCGGCAGTACAAGAACCACCAGGGGCGCTTCGAGATGTCCCTGCTGCCCACGCCCCGCGGCGTCGTGGTTGCGGGCCGCTGGTAGCCGCCACGCTCAGCGCAGGAAGTTGAGCAGGCCCACCTCGATGCCCTGGCAGAAGCGGCCGATGGCGTCGTCGTTCTGGAAGGCGGCCACGTCGGCGGGGTTGTCGAGGTAGTGCGTCTCGACCAGGACGGCCGGGCGCGTGTTGCCGCGCAGCACCCCGAGGCGCCGGCGCTGCGTGACCCAGACCCCGGGTGCCTTCGCGAGGTAGTCGAAGCTGCGGGGCTTCTCAGGCTTCCTCGGCCCGTCGCGCAGCGGGAAGCCCTGCCCGTCCAGACCGCGGGCCAGCCACCGCGCCAGGGCCTCGCTGCTGCGGCGAACGCGGGGTCGCTGGCGGCGCGATGCAATGAGCATGGAGCCCCTGCGATCGCTCGTCTCGGCTTGGGTCGCGTTCGCGTGGATCGAGAGGAACGCGGCGGGCCGGAGTCGGCGCGATCGCTTTGCGCGGGCCCTGATGCCGAGGGTCACGTCAGAGCGTCGTGTCAGTTCCACCCGGTAGCGCCCAGTTGCTTCCAAGTGCGCTTCCAAGGCTTTGGCGACACGCAAATTTACGTCCTTCTCGGGCGGTGAGTGTGGGCGTGCCGCGCCGGGCTGACGACCCCCGTGTCCGGCGTCGATGAGGATCAGCGGACGGCCGAAGCTCGCGGGGTAGCCCGAGCGCAGCTCCGCGTTCTTCGCGCGAGCCAGGGGGCGCGAGCTCAGGGCCTGGGCGCTGCCGATGAGCAAGGCCAGGGCGATCAACAGCGGCGGCAACAGGACGACCCTCCGCCAGGTGGCCAGGCGGCGAGTGAGATCCATGGACGTTCCTCTCCAGGGGGCCCGATCAGGACCCCGGGGAACGCCGTGAGCTTCCGTGAGTGATGCTCTGGCCCCCGGAGGTGGGGGGCCGGCCGCTCAGCTGGGGACGACGACCTCGTTGCCGGCGAGCGTCCAGCCGGAGATGCCGCCCGCGAGCGAGTAGACGCGGCCGTAGCCGGCGCGCTTGAGCACGTAGCTTCCGTCGATGGAGCGCATGCCGGACGCGCAGTAGACGACGACCGAGCGCTTGCGGCTGAGCTCGTCGATGCGCTCCTCGAGCTGGTTGAGCGGAATGTGCACGGCCCCCTTCAGGTGGCCGACGTTCCACTCGAAGATCTCGCGGACGTCGAGCAGGATCGGCTGGTCGTCCCCGTCCTCGATCTCGAGCATCACGCGGAGGTCCTCGGTCGACACCTCGCGGGTGCCGTCCTCGATCTCCTCGTGCGTCTCGTTGTCCTCGTCGATGTTGCCTTCAGCGACGTCCTGCGCGTGGGCTTCCGCCCGGATGCGGTCGAACTCGCTGAATTCCGCCACGCCGTAGCCGGGCCCCTGAGGTCCCATGACCATGCCCCTCGCGACGCCAGCGGCCGTCTTCGCGGCGCCGAGGCTCTTCTTGACCAGTCGCTTCAGCACTGCGGACTCCGGAACGACGCGACCACCGGAGCCTCGGGCCTCGGTGGTCGCCGCGTGGCTTGCTTCGGCCTCAGGCGCTGAAGCTGGACCCACACCCGCAGGTCCGGGTGGCGTTGGGGTTGTTGAAGACGAAGCCCTTCTTCTGGAGGGATTCGACGTAGTCGATCTCGGTGGTGCCGAGCAGCTGGGCGGAGTGAGGGTCGAGGAAGACGCGCAGACCGCTGAACTCCAGCGTCACGTCCTCTTCGTCGCACTCGTCCTCGAAGTCCAGCGCGTAGCTGTAGCCGGAGCAGCCGCCGCCAACGACGGCGACGCGCAGGCCGTGGCCCGCCAGGCCCTCTTCGTCGAGGGCGATCTGCACGGCGTTCACCGCCTTGGGGGTCAGATTGATGGTTTCCATGCAAGCCTCCAGGACCGATCGAAGGTCGATCCTCTGGCTGCAATATAGAGTCGACTTGGGGCCTGTCAATCGGCCACATCGAGGGCTCAGAGATCCTCGACCGTGCCGTCCTCGTGGACCCGCACGCGGCTGCCCGCGGCGAGCATCCCCACGTCCACGATCTCGCCCGTCACCGGGAAGACGACGCTGACGTGTGCTTCGCTCGCGTCGCCGAGGCCCACGGTCTGCAAGAGCGGCTCCCCGCAGCCCACACCGACCGCCGAGCTCACCTCGCGCAGCTGCTCGAAGGCGTCGGTCGTCACCAGCACCCGCGCGCCGATGCCCGAGGTGTTGGTCGCGCCCGCCCCGCTGCCGCGCACCTCGACCTGGATGGAGTTGCCGATGGCGTCGTGCTCGTTGAGGAAGAGGCGCCCGCCGTAGATGTCCAGGTCGCCGTCGTTGTCGAGGTCGGCCGCGCTCACGCCCCAGCCGTTGTAGATCCAGGCGCCGCCGAAGTGGCTGACGTTCGTGAACGTGAAGTCGCCGTTGTTTCGGTAGAGGTAGCTGGGTCGGGCTGAGTAGACGGCCGTGTAGTAGAGGTCGAGCCAGCCGTCGTTGTCGAAGTCGAAGAGGATCGGGCTGCTGTCCGTCTCCTGGTAGGCCATGCCGGCCTCTTCGCGCACGTTCTCGAAGGTCGGCTCCCCCGTCTCGCTCAGCATGTTCTGCAGGAACATCGACTTGTCCGAGAACTCGATGAAGCGCGGGTGCGCGAGGTTTCCGGCGAAGAGGTCGAGGTCGCCGTCGTTGTCCACGTCGCCCCAGTCCACGCCGATGGTGTGGCCGTAGTAGTTGGTGGTCCAGTCGGCGAAGGACTCCTCGCCCTCCAGCCAGGTCCCCGGCGCGACGTTGGTGAACTCCTGCTCCCCGTCGTTCTGCCAGGCGATGTTCGCGTGCAGGCGGTAGTTGCCGACGTAGATGTCCATGTCGCCGTCGTTGTCCCAGTCCGCGGGGCCCACGGTGCGACCCGCGCTGCCGGCGTTCTGGTCCGAGACCATCGACTGGTCGTAGGTGATGTTCACGAAGGTGCCGTCGCCCTGGTTGATCCAGAGGTAGTCCAGCGCCCCGTCGCCCGTGGCGAAGTTCATGAAGTTCGCCTGGTACAGGTCCTGGTAGCCGTCGCCAGTCACGTCCACCCAGGCGGCCGAGGGGGTCGGCACGTTGACCTCCTCGTGGTTCACCTGGCCGTCGTCGGTGTTGTCGAAGAGCTGGGTGTCGTCGATGAGGGAGGCCGCCGTCACGTTCTCGAAGGTGCCGTCGCCCAGGTTCCGGTAGAGCTGGTCCGCCCCGCCGGCGAGGAACAGGTCCACGAAGCCGTCGTTGTCGTAGTCGCCCCAGGTGGCCGCGCCGCCGTGCTCGATGCCGGCCTCGGCCGTGACGTCCGCGAAGGTGCCGTCGCCGAGGGTGCGCCGCAGCCCGCCGTCGAACACGTCCATCCAGCCGTCGTCGTCGTAGTCCGCGAAGCCTACGGAGCCCGAGCCGCCCAGGCCGACGCCGCCCTCGTCGACGGGACCCGTGGCGTCGGTGAACCAGGTGTCCTCAGGCTCCACCACGTCGTAGCGCTCGACCTCGAGGCGGACCATGAGGTCGCCGAGGTAGGACAGCTGGCCGGAGCCGCCGAAGAGGAAGTACTCGCCGCCGCCTTCCTGGATGCCCCGATCGGGGAACACGACGACGTGAGGCGAGTACTGCGTGGCCTCGTCGCCGTGCTCGAGCAGGTAGGGGTCCTCGGAGATGACGTCGTCGCTGGCGAGCACCGGCTGACCGAGCACGCCCCGGTGGTGGCTGCCGACCCAGAGCAGCTGCGGGAAGGGGATGTCCAGCGGCTCGTCCAGCTCGCGGCGGATCCAGATCCGCTCCTCGTCGTCCGTCAGCTCGATGTCCCACTCGGCGAAGGGAGCCTCGCGCAGGTAGTCGAAGAAGTTGTGGCCCTCGTCCGGCCAGATGGCGAGGTGAGCGGCCGAGGTGGGCGCCTCCTCCACGAAGAAGAGCGCCTCGATCGCGTGCACGCGCACGGGGGTGTCGATGAAGAGGCGCTGGGCCGAGAAGACGTTCTCGCCCTCGACGACCATGGCTGGCACACCCGCGCCACCCTCGAAGGGCTGCAGGAACTCCAGCACCGGCGGGACCGGCGTGGGCTCCTCAACGGGCTCGGGCTCCGGATCGGGGGTCTCGTCGACAGCCGGGCAGGCCAGCAGCAGGGTGGCGAGGGCGAAGGCCGATCGCATCATGGGTACGCTCCGATTTCCGTTTGCGGGCGACAGGTTAACGGGCGCCCGCCCGTGTCGGAAGGGCGTTCGGAGGGGGGCGCTGGTACATTCGCCCGCCATGACTCCCACCCTCATCATCCACGGCGGCGCCGGCCGCATGCCGACCATGACCGGCCCGCGCGAGGCGGAGTATCGGGACGCGCTGCGCGCTGCCTGCGAGGCGGGCGCCGCCGTGCTGCGGGCGGGCGGCTCCGCGCTGGATGCGTCCATGACCGCGACGGTGGTCATGGAGGACTCCGGTGGCTTCAACGCAGGCCTGGGCTCCTGCATGACCATGGACGGCACCATCGAGATGGACGCCGCGGTCATGGAGGCGGGGCGTCGCTTCGGCGCGGTGGCCGGCGTGAGCGGCGTGAGGAACCCCGTGTTGCTGGCTCACGCCATCCTCGAGCAGAGCCCGCACTGCGTGCTGGCGGCTGGCGGCGCGGAAGCCTTCGCGCGGCGCGCAGGGCTGGCCTTTCGGGCCGACTTCCCTTCGGCGAAGCGGCGCGCGATCTGGGCGAAGCGGCTGTCCGAGCTGGACCCCTCCCTGGACCTGTCCGAGTCCCTGTCGGCCTTCGGCGGGGTGCTGGGCGAGGCCGACGAGGGCGCGGAGATCGGCCCCGCGACGCGCGGAGACACCGTCGGAGCCTGCGCGCTCGATGGATCGGGAGCCTGCGCCGGCGCCGTGAGCACGGGCGGGATCTGGCTCAAGCTGCCCGGCCGGGTCGGGGACGTGCCCCTGCCGGGGGCTGGGCTCTGGGTCGCGCCCGACGGCTCGGGCGTCGCCGTGTCCACGGGCACGGGCGAGTCTCTGCTGCGCACCCTCCTGTGCCGTGAGGCAGTCGACTTCATGGGCTCACGCCCGGCGCAGGCCGCTTGCGAC